>JBDTAU010000315.1:0-5799 GCA_039924465.1 Dermatophilaceae bacterium | reverse complement strand
CGCGACTTCTCCGCAACTCGGAGGACATGCGCTCCTACGCCCTCAAACGAGAAGCCTTCGACCGAAGGCTTCTCACCGACGAGGAGGCCCTTGCTTATCTGGAGAGCCTCCAACTCTTGGCCGGAGCCCCCTCACTGGCCACGTCGCAGGCCGTGCGCAGTGGCAGCCTTGAGTTCCCGGAGCCCAAGTGACCGAGTCTCCTCGCCTCAGGTGGGGTGGAACCCGAGATGCAGCAAATCGCCCGCTGGTCGGTCGGCCTGGACCGACCCGCGAGAGCTGCGCACCGACGACGAGCCCGGCTTCTAGGAGACCCTCGGCTACCCCGAGCAGGGCGACCCATGGCTGGAGCAGCGGTACGCAGGCGACTGATGACGCAACGGATCCGATGGCAGCGCGCGCGCTTGGCCAGTGTCGAGCACAAGAGCACGACGGAGTACGCGCACTCACTCGGCGAGATCGTCACCGCCGCCATCGCCAGCGGCCTCACGATCAACCATCTGGGCGAACACCTCGCCGTCGAGACCGACGGCCATCGAGGACTCGCCACCCGTGAGGACGATGGCCTGATGCGATGGCGACACACCGGGCAACCGCTCCCGATCATGTACAGCCTCCGTGCCCTGAAGGCATGACGGCAGATCCGCCAAACGAGTCGCCCACTCGCGAATGTCCTCACTTCGGCAAAACCGGGTAAGGCCGGTGCGCTGATACGCCGCGAAAGGTGACCTCATCGCGGAGTGCGGCCCGCCAACACGGTGGACCGTCGCCGCTATCCCCAGGGAGCTGAGACGTCGGTCAAATTCGCTTGGCTACGAGAAGCGGGCGAAGAACTGATCGAAGGCGGGCAGGTCGTGGATGTGGAACCAGCGCTCGGCCTGCTGCCCGTCGGTGAAATGCATGACTGAACTGACATCGAAGGACCGTTCCTCGCCGTCGACCGTCGCACCGAAGCGCTGGACTGCCAGCACGTGGTCGTCACAGGCTGAAACGAGGATGTCCACCAGTTTGAACGTGCCGTTGGTGCGCTGCATGAGCTCTCGCAGGTAGGCCACCAACGTCGCCCTGCCCTCGAAGTCCCTGGCCATCCACGTGGTCCCGGGCAGGTGCCAGCTCACGTTGTCGTCGATGGTGGTCGCCAACGCGTCGAGGTCTCCGGCGCGGAAGGCATCAGCGGCGCGCCGGTAGGTGACGGCGTCGGGGTGGTCGGCGCTGATGATCGCGGACTCTGTGGTCATACGGCAATCATCCTCCCGGCGGAGTCCGTTCGCACCTGCCTCGATGGATGCATCTGCCTCGGAGCCGGCGATCCTCCAAGGGCGTCCCGCCGCCGGGACAGCACGGATCCGGACCGGTCAGGACGGCTTGTCGCCGCGGGGCCGGGTGGGCTTGGGCATGCGGGTCCGACGCATCTGGAAGGCGCGCATGATCGCGTACCACGCGTCACCCCGCTCCGAGCCGCCGAACTTCTCTTCGACCCGCGTCTTCGTGCGCCGCCACATGAGCAGCGCATCGATGACCGCGACGGCGATGAGGCCGTAGACGAGGACGAAGACTGCCATCAGGGCCCACGGGGTCCGGATGAAGCTGAGCAACAAGACGATGAGCATCACCGGCAGCATGAACTCGCCGAGGTTCCACCGGGCATCGACGCTGTCTCGGATGAAACGGCGCCGTGGGCCTTTGTCCCGGGGCGGCATGTAGCGCTCGTCCCCGCTGAGCATGCCCTGGCGCTGCCTGGCCATCGCCTCGCGGCGGGAGCCCTTGTCCTTGGACTTGGCCTGCTTGCGGTCAGTGACGATGAGCGGACGCTTGTTGGCGGCCTCTTGATCGCGCCGCTTGGGCGTCGGTCGATTCTTCGCTCCCGGACGGGCGGCGTCGTCGCCGGCGTCGTCCTTGAGCTGGTCGTTGAGGGTCTTGTTGCGTCCGAACACAGGCCCAGTCTAGGTGGTCGCCGACGACACTCCCGCCGAGGTCCGTTCGGTGTCGTCGGTCAGCGCAGTGGGACGAAGCGGTAATAGCCGTGAGTGCTGGTCGTGATCACGCCGCCGTCGCACCGCACCAAGGTCATGGATCCAGCGACCGGGATGACGAGACGACCCGGGTCACCGAGCTGCTGGACGAGTGCTTGGGGGAGCCGGGTCGCCTCTGCGGAGACGAGGATTCGGTCCCAAGGCCCCTCCTTGGGTGCGCCGAGGACGTCCGGGGCGGCGGCTCGGATCCGGCCCGGGGACTTCATCGCGGCGAGGTTGGCCGAGCCCCAGTCGACCAGCTCCGGCTCGAGCTCCAGGCCGAGCACCTCGCCGGTGGGACCCACGAGGTGGGCGAGGAGGGCCGTCGACCACCCGGAGCCGGCACCGACGTCGAGGACGCGCTGACCCGGATGGACCTCGAGGAGGCGCAGCATTGCGGCGACGGTGCGAGGCTGGGAGTTGGTCTGGCCGTGACCGATCGCGATCGGGCCGTCGTGGTCTGCGCGAGATCGTGACTCCCGGGGGAGGAACCCCTCGCGTGGGATCGCCTCAAAGGCCGCGCTCACCGCGTCGTCCATGCATCGAGTCAACCATGCACGTGCCCCGGGGGTGCGCAGGTCGGTAGGGTCGGGAGCGTGACTGACGACGTGCTTGCCCCAGACCAGATCCAGGCCATCCGCGACCGGGTGGCGGACCTCATGCCTCAGGTCCGCGCCGACCTCGAGGCGCTCGTGCGGATCCCCAGTGTCTCGGCCAGCAGTTTTGACCAGACCCAGGTCGCGCGCAGCGCCGAGGCCGTGGCCGCCCTGTTGCGCGCCGAGGGCCTCGACACCGAGATCGTCGTGGAGGGCGGTCGACCTGCTGTCATCGGGCACATCGACGGCCCCGAGGGTGCGCCCACGGTCACCCTCTATGCCCACCACGACGTCCAGCCGCCCGGAGACGAGGCCGACTGGGACAGCTCACCGTTCGAGCCGCAGGAGCGGGACGGGCGGCTCTACGCGCGTGGCGCGGCTGATGACAAGGCCGGGGTGCTGGCCCATGTGGCTGCTCTCCGCGCGCACCGCGGGAATTTGCCGGTTGGGGTGACGGTCTTCGTCGAGGGGGAGGAAGAGTCCGGCTCGCCATCCCTCGGCGCGATCCTGGACCGGCACGGCGATCGGCTCGCTGCTGACGCCATCGTCATCGCCGACTCGGGCAACTGGGCCATCGGCACCCCGGCCCTGACCACGACCCTGCGCGGCGGCGTCCGGGTCATCGTCCGGATCGCGACCCTCGACCACTCGGTCCACTCGGGCATGTACGGCGGCGCCGCCCCGGACGCGGTCACGGCGCTGATCCGCCTCCTCGCGTCGCTGCACGACGACGAGGGCAACGTCACCGTCGCAGGGCTCGACGCCGGCGAGGCAGCCGAGCTCGACTACGACGAGGCCCGCTTCCGGGCCGAGTCCGGGTTGCTCGACGGCGTCAGCCTGATCGGGTCAGGATCGATTCTCTCGAGGCTGTGGACCAAGCCGTCGATCACGACGATCGGGATCGACGTCACGTCGATCGACAAGGCGTCCAACACCCTCGCGGCCAAGGCTGCGGCCAAGATCTCGATGCGGCTCGCGCCGACCCAGGACCCCGCAGCCGCCTACGAGGCGCTCAAGGCGCACCTCGAGAGCCACGCCCCGTGGGGCGCCCGGGTCGAGGTCACCCTCGAGGAGCACGGGTCCGGCTTCGCTGCCGACGCCAACGGTCCCGCCTACGACCAGGCCCGGGCGTCCTTCAAGGACGCCTGGGGTGTCGACCCGGTCGACATGGGGGTGGGTGGGTCGATTCCCTTCATCTCCGACTTCGCGGCCCGCTTCCCGGACGCCTCGATCATCGTCACCGGGGTCGAGGACCCGGACACCCGCGCCCATGGCGCCAACGAGTCGCTGCACCTCGGCGAGTTCGCCCACGTGTGTGAGGCCGAGGCGATCTTCCTCGCCCGGATGGGCGCCCTGCCCCGCTGATCGCCCGTATGCCGCTGAGCCCGGGCCCAGCGGCATACCCCCGGCGTCCGGTCAGCCAGTACTGCGCTTCCGGTAGATGCCCTCGCGCAACTCGAGGGCGTAGGCCTCCACATCCGGCATCCCGAGCTCACGCGCCACGTGGATCTCGCGCTCGATGTCGTAGGGCACCCGGACGAAGGAGATCCCGAACGGCGCCGGCGTGGTTGAGTCGACCTCACCCTCGATGACGACGTAGGGCGCGGAGGGGGCATCCAGGTGATTGCCGACCGACCCGGCGTTGAAGAGGGTTCGCCCGTCGTCGACCTCGAGGTAGGTGTCGTGGATGTCGCCGTAGCCCACGATGGTCGGGGTCGGGCCGGCACCGGTGAAGCCCGTGTTGGCGAACATGCCGGTGAACTCAGCCGGCGTGTGATGCGAGAGCACCCGGTGGAATTCGCTGACGGGGGAGGCGTGCAGGAGGCGGACGTGCTCGCCGCTGATCACCACCTCATGGATGTTGGGCAGCGCCCCGAGCCAGTCACGGTCGTCGTCGGTGAGCTCGTTGCGGACCCATCGACCGGACTCGAAGGGCAGGTCCTGGGGACCGGCGATGAAGGTGTCCCAGTTGCCCCGGACCGTCACCTCGCAGCGCTTCCGGGTCAGCGCGATCGTTTCGGAGCCGCGCGGGCCCTTGCCGACGAGGTCCCCGAGGTTGACGATCCGCGTGATGTCGCGCGCGTCGATGTCCGCGAGCACCGCCTCGAGGGCCGTGAGGTTGCCGTGGACGTCCGAGATGACGGCGATGCGATCAGGCACTCGGGGAATCAGTCCTTGTGGGTCGGGCCGGGCAGGGCCAGCATCCGGTCCAGCGCCACCCGGGCGTCGGCAGCCACCTGCGCGTCGACGCGGATCGGGTTGACGACCCGGCCCTCGACGAGCGACTCGAGGACCCACACGAGGTGTGGCAGGTCGATGCGGTTCATCGTCGAGCAGTAGCAGACGTTCTTCTCCAGGAAGGAGACCTGCTGGTCGGGGAACTGGCGAGCGAGTCGCTGGACCAGGTTGAGCTCGGTGCCGACGACCCACGCCGTGCCGGCCGGGGCGGCCGCGATGGTCTGGATGATCTTCTCGGTGGAACCGACCTCGTCGGCGAGCTCGACCACCTCGTACTGGCACTCGGGGTGCACGATGACCTTGACGCCGGGGATCTCACGACGGGCCGTCTCGACGGCGTCGACCGAGAAGCGGCCGTGGACCGAGCAGTGCCCGCGCCACAGGATGACCCGGGCCGCGGCCAGCTGCTCGGGGGTCAGACCTCCGGCCGGGCGGTGCGGGTCCCACACGACGCAGTCATCGAGGCCGAGGCCGAGCTCACCGACGGCGGTGTTGCGGCCGAGGTGCTGGTCAGGCAGGAAGAGGATCTTGCCGGTGCCGTCCACGCCGCCGACCTGCTCAAAGGCCCACTCCAGTGCCGTCCGGGCGTTGGAGCTGGTGCAGACGGTGCCGCCGTGCCGACCAGTGAAGGCTTTGATCGCGGCGGAGGAGTTCATGTAGGTGACCGGGACAGTCGCCTCCGCGACGCCGGCCGCGGCCAGTTGCTCCCAGCAGTCCTCGACCTGGGCGATCGCGGCCATGTCGGCCATCGAACACCCGGCCGCCAGGTCGGGCAGGATCACGGTCTGCGCGTCGCTGGTGAGGATGTCGGCCGACTCCGCCATGAAGTGGACCCCGCAGAACACGATGTAGGGCGCGTCTGGTCGCGCCGCGGCCTCACGGGCCAACTTGAACGAGTCGCCCATGATGTCGGCGAACTCGATGACCTCGTCGCGCTGGTAGTGGTGCCCGAGGAC
>JBDTAU010000314.1:0-5577 GCA_039924465.1 Dermatophilaceae bacterium | reverse complement strand
GCCCTTCGCCGCGGTGCCCTTCGCCGCGGTGCCCTTCGCCGCGGTGCCCTTCTTCGTCGCCGCCTTCGTGGCCGTCGCCTTCGTCCCCGTCGTCGTCGTGGCCGTCGTCTTCGTCGTGGCCAGCGCCGCGGCGGTCTTCCTGGTCGCCCGGCCCATGCTGGGTCGGGCGGTCGGGACCGTGGAGCCGGCCTTGGCGAGGATCGGCGCGAGGAACTGGCCCGTGAACGACGCCTCGACGGCGGCCACCTCCTCCGGAGTGCCCTCGGCGATCACCTGACCGCCGCGCTTGCCGCCCTCGGGCCCGAGGTCGATGATCCAGTCGGCACTCTTGATGACGTCGAGGTTGTGCTCGATGACGATGACCGTGTTGCCCTTGTCGACCAGGCCCTGGAGCACCTCGAGAAGCTTGCGGATGTCCTCGAAGTGGAGCCCCGTCGTCGGTTCGTCGAGGACGTAGATCGTCCGGCCGGTGGAGCGCTTCTGCAGCTCGGTCGCGAGCTTGACCCGCTGCGCCTCCCCGCCCGAGAGGGTCGGCGCCGGCTGCCCGAGCCGGACGTAGCCGAGTCCGACGTCGTTGAGGGTGGACAGGTGGCGCGAGATCGCCGGGACGGCGGCGAAGAAGTCGGCTGCCTCCTCGATCGGCATGTCGAGGACATCGGCGATGGTCTTGCCCTTGAAGTGGACCTCGAGGGTCTCCCGGTTGTAACGGGCCCCGTGACACACCTCGCAGGGCACGTAGACGTCGGGCAGGAAGTTCATCTCGATCTTGATGGTGCCGTCGCCGGAGCAGTTGTCACACCGACCACCCTTGACGTTGAAGGAGAACCGGCCCGGCTGGTAGCCGCGGACCTTGGCCTCCGTCGTCGTGGCGAAGAGCTTGCGCATGTTGTCGAACACACCGGTGTAGGTGGCGGGGTTGGAGCGCGGCGTCCGGCCGATCGGCCCTTGGTCGACGTGGACGACCTTGTCGAGGTGCTCCAGACCGGTCACCGTCTTGTGACGGCCAGGGACGTGTCGGGCACCGTTGAGCTTGTTGGCGAGCACGTTGTAGAGGATGTCGTTGACGAGCGTCGACTTGCCGGAGCCGGAGACCCCGGTCACCGCAATGAGGTTGCCGAGCGGGAAGCTGACCTGCACGTCGCGCAGGTTGTTCTCGCGGGCGCCGGTGACGGTGATCTGGCGTCCGTCGTGCCCGCGGCGCACGGCCGGCATCGGGATCTCCAGCCGCCCGGAGAGGTACTTCCCTGTGATGGACTCGGGGTGCTCGAGCAGCCCTTGAACGGTGCCCGAGTGGACCACGTGTCCCCCGTGCTCGCCGGCGCCAGGACCGATGTCGACCACCCAGTCGGCCGCGGCGATGGTGTCCTCGTCGTGCTCGACGACGATGAGGGTGTTGCCGAGGTCGCGCAGCCGGGTCAGGGTCTCGATGAGCCGGTGGTTGTCACGCTGGTGCAGCCCGATCGACGGCTCGTCGAGGACGTAGAGCACGCCCACCAGGCCCGACCCGATCTGGGTCGCGAGCCGGATCCGCTGCGCCTCACCGCCGGACAGGGTGGCGGCTGGTCGGTCGAGGGAGAGGTAGTCGAGCCCGACGTCGAGCAGGAAGCCGAGGCGGGCATCGATCTCCTTGATCACCCGCTCGGCGATCTGGCGCTCCCGGTCGGTGAAGTCGACCTGATTGAGGAAGTCGGCACCCTCACCGATGGCGAGCGCGCAGACCTGGGAGATGTTGCGTCCGCCGATGAGCACAGCGAGCGACTCCGGCTTGAGCCGGGCCCCCTGGCAGGTCGGGCAGGGCACCTGCCGCATGAAGCCCTCATAGCGCTCGCGGCTCCACTCGGACTCGGTCTGGTCGTGGCGTCGCTTGATGAAGGGCACGACCCCCTCGAAGCCGGTCGTGTAGGACCGGTCGCGGCCGTAGCGGTTGCGGTACTTGACGTGGACCTTGTAGTTCTGCCCGTGCAGCAGGGCTTCCTTGGCCCGGTCCGGAAGCGAGCGGAAGGGTGCGTCCATCGAGAACTTCAAGTCTTCTGCGAGCGCGGTCATGACCCGCTGGAAGTACTCGGCCGACCCGGAGCCCTGGGCCCACGGCGCGATGGCGCCCTGCTCCAGCGACAGGTCGTCGTCGGGCACGACGAGCTCGGGGTCGACCTCGAGCTCGGTCCCGATCCCGGTGCACGCGGCGCAGGCGCCGAAGGGCGAGTTGAACGAGAACGAGCGTGGCTGGACCTCGTCCATCCCGAGGGGGTGGTTGTTGGGGCAGGCCATCTTCTCCGAGTAGCGCCGCGACCGCTCGGGGTCCTTGGCCTCCCGGTCGACGAAGTCGACGATCAGCACCCCGCCGGTGAGGCGCAGCGCGGTCTCGACCGAGTCGGTGAGCCGCCGCTTGGAGTCGGTGTCCTCCCCCTTGGCGACGAGGCGGTCGATGACGACCTCGATCGTGTGCTTCTTCTGCTTCTCCAGCGTCGGCGCCTCCGAGAGGGAGACGACCTCGTTGTCCACCCGGGCCCGCGAGAACCCCTTGGTCTGCAGCTCGGCGAAGAGGTCGACGAACTCGCCCTTGCGACCCTGGACCACCGGCGCGAGCAGTTGGAAGCGGGTCTGGTCCGGCAGCAGGAGCAACTGGTCGACGATCTGCTGCGGCGACTGCCTCGTCACGGGCTCGCCACACGTCGGGCAGTGCGGTCGACCGGCGCGGGCAAAGAGCAGGCGCAGGTAGTCGTAGACCTCGGTGATGGTGCCCACGGTCGAGCGCGGGTTGCGGTTGGTCGACTTCTGGTCGATGGAGACCGCGGGTGACAGCCCCTCGATGAAGTCCACGTCCGGCTTGTCCATCTGCCCGAGGAACTGCCGGGCGTAGGCCGACAGCGACTCCACGTAGCGGCGCTGCCCCTCGGCAAAGATGGTGTCGAAGGCGAGCGACGACTTGCCTGACCCCGACAAACCCGTGAAGACGACGAGGCTGTCGCGCGGCAGATCCACGGAGACGTCTTTGAGGTTGTGCTCGCGGGCACCTCGCACGACGAGGGCATGGGTGTTGGGTCGGGCCGTAACAGTCACGCGCAACATGCTAAGTCGCATCACCGACAGTGCCTCAATCGCGCCCTCCCCCTGTGCCCCGGGAACAGCGCCCTCAGGCCCGTATGCCGCCGAGCCCGTCGCGCTCTGACGCGAGCCCCGTGCGGGGCGCGCGACCACCGGAACGGGACACAACGGCATACTCAGGGCATGAGCGCTGCCGAACCGTCCACCCAGGACCCGACGAACTCGACGCCGATCGGTGACTACGCCGTGCTCGGCGACACCAGCACGGCGGCGCTCGTCAGCAGGCGCGGGTCGGTCGACTGGTTGTGCGTGCCCAACTTCGATTCGCACGCCTGCTTCGCAGCCATCCTCGGCACCCCGGACCACGGACGTTGGCTCCTCGGACCCGTTGACCCCGACGCTCGAAGCACCCGGCGCTACGTCGATGACTCGTTCGTCCTCGAGACGACCCACGAGACCTCCACGGGCGTCGTCCGCGTCACCGACCTGATGCCCCTCGGCGACGGACGCGCGGACGTGCTGCGCCACGTCGAAGGCATCTCGGGCACGGTCCGGATGACCCACGAGTGGATCGTCCGCTTCGGCTACGGGGCGACACGACCCTGGATCAGTCGCCACAGCGACGACCGCGAGGGGCGCGCCGACCGAGTCATCACGGCGGTCGCTGGGCCGGACATGCTCGTGCTGCGCGGGACCCGGCTCCCCCGGGCCCATGACGGGCGCCACGTGGATGAGTTCGACGTCAGCGCCGGCGAGAAGATGAGCTTCTCGACCACCTGGTTTCCCAGTCACACCGACGTGCCGCCGCCGTTGCGCGTGCAGACCCGCATCGAGGAGACCGTCCGGCGCACCCACGAGTGGTCCCGGCACAGCGACTACGACGGGCCCTACGCTGCCGCCGTGACCCGCTCGCTGCTCGTGCTGCGGATCCTCAGCGACGGGGAGACCGGCGGCATCGTCGCGGCGCCCACGACGTCACTGCCCGAGGACTTCGGCGGCGAACGCAACTGGGACTACCGCTACTGCTGGTTGCGCGACGCCGCGCTCACCCTCGAGGCGCTCCTCGGCTGTGGCTACGTCGAGGAGCCCGAGCTGTGGCGCAACTGGCTGCTGCGCGCAGTCGCGGGCGACCCGGAGGACATGCAGATCATGTACTGCGTCGACGGCTCACGGGACCTGCCCGAACGCGAGCTCGACCACCTGCCCGGCTACGCGGACTCCCGGCCGGTCCGGGTCGGCAACGGCGCCGTCGGACAACGTCAGACGGATGTCCTCGGTGAGGTGATGATCGCCCTGGAGCACGCCCGGCAGCGCGGCATCACCGAGAACGACGACTCGTGGCACCTCCAGCGCAACCTGGTCAACCACCTCGCCACGAACTGGCAGGCCGTCGACAACGGCCTGTGGGAGATCCGGGGGCCGCTGCGACACTTCACCCACTCGCGGGTCATGGTGTGGGCCGCCTTCGACCGGGCGGTCCGGGCCGTGGAGGAGCACGGCCTCAAGGGGCCGGTCGAGCGGTGGCGCAAACTGCGGGACGAGGTGCGCGAGGAGGTGCTGGCACGCGGCTTCAACACCGAGCGCAACACCTTCGTGCAGCACTACGACACGACCGAGGTCGATGCCTCGCTGCTCATCCTGTCTTCGGTGGGCTTCCTCGACGGCGACGACCCGAGGATGCTCGGCACCATCGCGGCCGTGGAGCGCGACCTGATGCCGCATGGACTGGTGCTGCGCTATCGGACCGAGGCCGGGGTCGACGGACTGTCGGGCACCGAGCACCCTTTCCTGGCGTGCTCCTTCTGGCTCGTGCGGGCCTATGCGAGGGCGGGCATGGTCGACAAGGGCACGGCGCTGATGGACCGGCTCGTGGGGCTGGCAAACGACGTCGGTCTGCTGTCTGAGGAGTACGACCCGATCAACGAACGAATGGTGGGCAACTTCCCGCAGGCGTTCTCGCACCTGACCCTCGTGGGGGCCGCACTGTGCCTCGCCGAGGCCACCGGAGAGGCCCACCATGTACTTGACTGACGTCACCCTGGAGCAGATCGACACGGCGACCGAGCAGTTGCTCGCGACCGCGGCCGCACTCACCGACGAGCAGGTGCGGGAGCCCTCTCTGTGCGCCGGGTGGAGCCGGGGCCACGTCCTCAGTCACCTGGCCCGCAATGCTGATGCGCTGGCCCGGGTCTACCGGGTGGCCGTGACCGGCGTCCCCGACACGATGTACGACCCGGACCCGGCGCGTGACGCGGAGATCGACGCGGGAGCGGGGCGGTCCGGCTCCGAGCAGGTGACCGACCTGCGTGAGTCGGCGGCCCGGCTCACGGCGGTGGCCCGACAGGTCGACCCGTCACACGGTGGGGTCCGGGTCGAGCGGACCCCGGGCGGGCGTCACATCCTGGTCGAGCGAGTGCGCTCCATGCGGCTTCGCGAGCTGATCTATCACCACGTCGACCTCGACACCGGCTACTCGTTCGAGCAGGTCGACCCCGACGTGCTGGAGATGTTCCTCGCCGATGCCGTCAAGCG
>JBDTAU010000313.1:0-10705 GCA_039924465.1 Dermatophilaceae bacterium | reverse complement strand
GTGGGTGTCGCCGGCGCGACGGCAGCCCTCACCGACCTGCTCGAGATCGATGTGCCGACCCTCACCGCCAAGTTCACCAAGCCCGGGACGCGCTACGTCATCGTCAAGAAGAACGTCAACCCGACCGCGTGGCGGGAGATCCGTGCCCTGGGCATCCCCGGGATCGGCGCTGAGCGGACAGCGGCGCGGGTGTACCCGACCGGGATGGCCATGGGGCAACTCGTCGGCATCGTCAAGCCCTCGGACCAGACCGCTGCCTTCGGCGTCGAGGTGATGCTCAACAAGACGCTGTCCGGCACGCCGGGGACGACCGTGGCCGAGCAGGCTCGCGATGGCCACATCATCCCGGGCTCGGACCGGGTCGACACCGAGGCGGTCGATGGTCGGGCCGTCCGCCTGACGATCGACTCGGACCTGCAGTGGTTCGCCCAGAACGCCGTGGCCAAACAGGTGGATGCCGTCGGCGCGGAGTCGGGGACGGTGGTGGTCCTCGAGACAGCGACCGGCAAGGTCCGGGCCGCGGCGAGCTATCCATCCTTCGACCCCAACAACCTGACGCAGGCCAACCGGGCCAATCTCGGCAACGTGGCCTTCAACGATGCCTTCGAGCCGGGCTCGACCGGTAAGCTGATGACGCTCGCTGCGGCCCTCGAGGAAAAGAAGATCACCCCCGACACGGGCGTCATCGTGCCCAACCGGCTGGCCCGCGGCGGGGGCAACTTCAAGGACAACGAGAACCACGCGGTCGAGCAGCTCACCGCGACGGGCGTCATCGCCAAGTCCTCCAACATCGGCACGATCCTCATCGGGGAGCGGGTCGCCCCGGCCACGATGGACGCCTACTACCGCAAGTTCGGCGTCGGCCAGCGCACCGACGTCAACTTCGACGGTGAGTCGAGCGGCCAGCTCGCGCCCGCCGCCAAGTGGGGCGCGCAGCAGCGTTACGGGGTCCTCTTCGGTCAGGGCTACTCGACCACGGCGGTGCAGGCCACCGGCATCTACCAGACCATCGCCAATGGCGGGGTCCGCATGTCGCCCACCTTGGTCGAGGGCGCCTACAACGACAGCGGCACCTTCGTCCCGGCCCCGGCGCCGCAGGGGACCCGGGTGGTCTCCACGGACACGGCGACGGAGTTGAGCCGGATGATCGAGGAGGTCACGGGCACGAACGGCACGGCCATGGATGCCCGGATCAAGGGCTACCGAGTCGCAGGCAAGACGGGGACATCGGACCGCTACGACGACAAGCTCAAGCGCTACAACGGGTTCACCGCCTCGTTCATCGGCTACGCGCCGGCCGAGAAGTCGAAGTACGTCGTCGGCGTCTTCATCCAGAAGCCCTCGTCGGGCATGTTCGGTGGCGCGCTCGCCGGACCGGTCTTCAACCAGGTCATGACCTATCTCATCGAGCGGGACGACCTGGCACCCAGCACGCCCTCCCCCCTGACATATCACGTCTTCGCACAGGACCCGCTGTCCGACTCGGATCCCACCGTCCTCAGCAATGCGCAGGCAAAGCGCGATGGGCTGTAGATTTGGACGACGTGTCGCCTGAACTGATCCGTCCCGAGGTTGCGGGCCTGTCCCTTCGCTCACTGACGCGACTGGTCGGGGAGCCAGCCCCCACGGTCGACGCGGTCAGCCGCACGCACGTCGCAGACCGTACGGACCTCACGATCACCGGTGTGACGCTCGACAGTCGGTCGGTACGCGCCGGCGATCTGTATGCCGCTCTGCCGGGCTTCAACGTCCATGGGGCGCGTTTCGCCGCGGATGCCCTTGCTCGTGGGGCGGTAGCGATCCTCACCGATGCCGACGGGGCCGAGTTGATCGCCGCCGGGACGGTCGGTCCGACCGGTCCGGTAGCGACGGCGCCGGTGATCGTGGTCGAGGATCCGCGGGCCATCCTCGGGTCGGTCGCGGACGCCATCTACGGCCACCCGTCGACCGACCTGACGATGATCGGCATCACCGGCACCAACGGCAAGACGACGACCGCCTACCTCATCGAGTCCGCCCTGCGCGCCCACGGACACCGGACCGGCCTGATCGGCACCGTGGAGACCCGGATCGGCGACGTGCGCCTCGAGTCCCTGCGCACCACCCCGGAGACCACCGACCTGCATGCCATCCTCGCCGTGATGCGCGAGCAGGGAGTGCAGGACTGCGTCATGGAGGTCTCGAGCCACGCCCTCAGCCTGCACCGGGTCGACGGCGTCCGCTACGACGTGGCCCTGTTCACCAACCTCTCTCAGGACCACCTCGACTTCCACCCCTCGATGGAGGCCTACTTCCTGGCCAAGGCGGAACTCTTCACCCCGGAGCGCTCTCGCCGCGGTGTCGTCTGCGTCGATGACGAATGGGGGGCTCGGCTGGCTGCTGAGTCCCGGGTCCCCGTGACGACCCTGGCCACCGCGGCCTCCGCGCCCCATCCGGCCGACTGGCAGGTCCGGGTCGGCGTCAGCGGGGACGCCGGTGGGGACGCGGGTGGGGATGCCGGTGGAGCGTTCTCGCTCACCCGCCATCGGGACGGGGTGACCCTCGACCTGGTGTCGCACCTCCCGGGCACCTTCAACATCGCCAACACCGCGTTGGCCGCGCTGGCGCTGCTCGAGTGCGGCATCACACCGACCGGCGTGCAGGCCGCGATGACGTCGCCACCGACCGTCCCGGGGCGGATGGAGGTCGTCGTCGAGGGTGGGCCCGACCGGCCGAGGTGCATCGTCGACTTCGCCCACACCCCGGACGCGGTTGACGCCGCCCTCGATGCGTTGCGTCCGTCGACGACGGGACGCCTCATCGCGGTCCTCGGCGCCGGCGGCGACCGCGATGCTGGCAAGCGCCCAGCCATGGGGGCCGCCGCAGCGCGCCGGGCCGATGTCGTGGTGGTCACCGACGACAACCCACGGTCCGAGGACCCCGTGGCCATCCGCTCGGCGGTGGCCGTGGGCGCCCGGGACCTGATCGCCGCCGGTCAGGCGGTGGCGGTGGACGTGATCGACGGGGGAGCCCGGGGGGCGGCCATCGCCGAGGCGATCGCGATGGCGAGCCTCGGTGCGGCCCTGCGTGGCGACGGTGAGCGGGAGCCCACCGAGCCCACTGAGCCCACTGAGCCCACTGAGCCCGGCGAGTCCAGTGCTGCTGCTGTCCCCGACACCGTCGTCGATACGGTCGTCGTGCTCGGGAAGGGCCATGAGAAGGGTCAGGAGATTGACGGCGTGATCCACCCCTTCGACGACCGGGACTCGATCCTGGCGGCGATCCGGGCCAATCCCTCGGCCGATACTCAACCGGGGCCCACCCCAATTGAGACCCGGCCCGACCCTCAGGCCACCGGAGCCACGCCATGATTGCGCTGACCCTGAAGGAGATCCGCGACCTGACGGGAGGGACGCTGCACGGCGCCCCGATCCCCGAGGAGATCATCGTCGACGGCCCGGTGACGACCGACTCGCGTGACTGCGCCGCCGGCAGTCTCTACGTGGCGCGCATCGGTGAGCACGCCGATGGTCACCGCTACGTCGGCTCTGCCGCGCGGCAGGGTGCGGTCGCCGCCCTGACCTCCAGGGTCGTGGACGACCTGCCGTGCGTCGTCGTCGACGACGTGCAGACCGCTTTCGGTGCTGTCGCCAGGGGAGTGATCGATCGAGCCCCCGAGCTGCGGGTCATCGGCATCACCGGCTCCTCCGGAAAGACGACCACGAAGGACCTCCTCGCGTCGGTGCTCGCCTCGGTCGCCGACACCGTCGCCCCGGTCGACTCGCTCAACGGCGAGATCGGCGTGCCCCTGACCGTGTGCCGAGTGACGCCGACGACCAGGTTCCTCGTCGCCGAGATGGGTGCCCGCGGGATCGGTCACATCGCCTACCTCACCCGGATCGCGCCGCCGCAGGTCGCGATCGTGCTCAACGTCGGCACCGCTCACGTGGGCGAGTTCGGCTCGCGTGAGGCGATCGCTGTCGCCAAGGCCGAGCTCCCTCAGGCGGTCCCTGCGGAGGGGCTCAGCATCCTCAACGTCGACGACCCGATCGTGGCGGGCATGGCCACCGGGCTCGCCTCCCGGGTGCGTTTCGTCGGGCTCTCGCCCGAGGCGCAGGTGCGCGCGGAGGACGTCGTGCTCGATGAGCGGGGGAGAGCGGCATACGACCTCGTCTGTCCGCAAGGGCGCGCCCGCATCACCTTGCGCCTGAGCGGTGCCCACCATGTCGGGAACTCCCTGGCGGTGGCCGCGGCAGCGCTCGAAGTTGGCCTCACCCTCGACCAGGTGGCGGCGGGGCTCGCCGCGGCTGGCCCGGTCAGCCGGTGGCGCATGGAGGTGACCGAACGTCCTGATGGGGTGATCGTGGTCAACGACGCCTACAACGCCAACCCCGACTCGATGCGGGCCGCCCTCGACGCGCTGGCCGCGATGGCCACGACCGGTCGACGCTGGGCCGTGCTCGGGGAGATGCTCGAGCTGGGACCCGACAGCGAGGCCGAGCACGCGAGCATCGGGACGTATGCCGCCCAGCGGGGGATCGACCGCGTCGTCGGGGTGGGAGACGGGGCGCGGGCCTACGCCGCTGCCGACTGGGTGGAGGGCCTGGACGCGGCCCACGACTTCCTCGGAGAGCGGCTCCGGCCCGGGGACGTGGTGTTGTTGAAGTCCAGCAGGGACAGCGGGCTACGGTGGCTCGGCGACCGCCTCGCCGGGATCGACGACACGGGCCGCACCGGCCCTGATGACACTGACGGCCCTGATGACACTGACGGCACTGACGGTTCTGCCGGGGAGAAGGTGACGCAGTGAAGGGTGTCCTCGCAGCTGCCGCCTTGTCACTGCTCATCTCGCTGCTCGGCACCCCGGTGCTGATCAAGTTCCTCGTCAAGCGCAGCTACGGACAGTTCATCCGAGATGACGGCCCGACGTCGCACCACACCAAGCGCGGCACGCCGACCATGGGCGGGGCGGTGATCCTGGCGGCAGTGCTGGGGGCCTACTTCCTCGCCCACCTCGTCACCTTGACGCCGCCCTCGGCCAGCGGGCTGCTCGTCCTCTTCCTGATGAGCGGGCTCGGCGTCGTCGGCTTCCTGGACGACTACATCAAGATCAGCAAGCAGCGCAGCCTGGGGTTGCGGTCCAAGGAGAAGCTCTTCGGGCAGGCGCTGGTCGGCGTCATCTTTGCGGTGCTCGCGCTCCAGTTCCCCAACAGCCAGTACCGCACGCCCGCCTCGCCGTTCATCTCGTTCGTCCGGGACACCAACATCAACCTCGCGTTCGCGGGGACGCTGCTCGGCATGCTGCTCTTCGTCATCTGGGCCAACATCATGATCGCCGGCACGTCCAACGGCGTGAAACTCACCGATGGCCTCGATGGCCTGGCGACCGGCGTCTCGACGATGGTGTTCGGCGCCTACGTGCTGATCAGCCTTTGGACCTTCAACCAGAACTGCCAGACCAATCCGGGCATCAAGTGCTACGAGGTCCGCGACTCGCACGACCTGGCACTCGTCGCAGCCGCCGGGATGGGCGCCTGCTTCGGCTTCCTGTGGTGGAACGCGTCCCCCGCCAAGATCTTCATGGGGGACACCGGCTCGCTGGCCCTCGGCGGGGCGCTCGCCGGGCTGGCCATCACGACGCGGACCGAGCTGCTCATCATCATCCTGGGCGGGCTCTTCGTCATCATCACGCTGTCGGTCATCATCCAGGTCATCTCGTTCAAGTCGACGGGCAAACGGGTGTTCCGGATGGCGCCGCTGCAACACCACTTCGAGCTCCTGGGCTGGGCCGAGGTGACGATCGTGATCCGCTTCTGGATCATCGCCGGACTCTTCGTGGCCTTCGGCCTGGGGATCTTCTACGCCGAGTGGGTGGTGGGAGCCGCATGAGCTACGACCCGACCTACGAGCCCCGGGAGGGCTTGACCCACCGGGACGCCGACTGGTCCGGCCTCGCGGTGCTCGTCGTGGGACTGGGTGTCTCCGGCTTCGCGGCTGCCGATGCCCTGGCCGAGCGCGGTGCCCGCGTGATCGTGGTGTCCCGGGACACGACGGACGCGATCATCGAGCGTGGCCAGGTCCTGACCATCCTCGGGGTCGACGTGCGACTCGGCCCGGAGCACATGCGCACCCCGCCCGACGGGACCGAGTTGGTCGTCACCTCACCCGGGGTCCCGCCGCACGACCCCCTCATGCTCGCTGCCGCAGCAGCCGGGATCCCGGTCTGGGGCGAAGTCGAGTTGGCGTGGCGGATGCGGGCCGCCTCGGGCGCCGCCCCCTGGCTCACCGTCACCGGCACCAACGGCAAGACGACCACCGTCAAGATGTTGGCCTCGATCCTCCGGGCAGCCGGCCTCCGGGTGACGTCCGCGGGCAATGTCGGGACCCCGATCCTCGAGGCCGTGCTGCACCCGGAGCCCTACGACGTCCTGGCCGTCGAGCTGTCCAGCTTCCAGTTGCACTGGCAGCGATCGATCTCCGCCGTGGCCTCGGCGTGCCTCAACGTCGCACCGGACCACCTCGACTGGCACGGCTCCTACGAGGAGTACCTCCGGGCCAAGGGGAAGGTCTACGCCAACACCCACCTCGCCTGCATCTACAACGTCAACGACCCGCAGACCGAGCACCTCGTCATGGAGGCGGAGGTGGTCGAAGGATGCCGGGCCATCGGGTTCACGACCGGGATCCCGGCACCGTCACAGCTCGGGTTGGTCGAGGACGTGCTGGCCGACCGCGCCTTTGTCGGGCAGCGGCAACGCTCGGCGGCCGAGCTTTGCACGCTGGCCGATCTGCGCGGTGACGCGCCGTCGGTCGCCCCGCACTACGTGGCCAACGCCCTGGCCGCCGCCGCCCTGGCCCGGGCCTACGGAGTCGGGCCGCTGGCCGTCCGGGACGGACTGCGAGCCTTCCGGCCGGACCCGCACCGGATCGCCGAAGTCGCGCGGTCCGACGGCATCCGCTGGGTCAACGACTCCAAGGCCACCAACCCGCACGCGGCCGGCGCGGCCTTGCACGCCTTCGACAGCGTCGTGTGGATCGCTGGCGGTCTGCTCAAGGGCGCGGACATCGACTCGCTCGTCTCAGACGTGGCGCCGCGGTTGCGCGCCGTCATCCTGCTCGGCGCGGACCGGGCCGTGATCGCCGAGGCTTTGGCCCGACACGCGCCGGATGTCCCCGTCGTGGACGTGGGTTCGACCGACACTGATGTCATGAGGGCCGTCGTGCAGCACGCCGCCCGTCTCGCGGAGCCGGGTGACGTGGTGCTGCTCGCACCAGCGGCAGCCTCGATGGACATGTTCACCAACTATGCCGCCAGGGGCGACGCCTTCGAGGAGGCAGTCCGGCGCCACATCGCGCAGGGGGGAGACCAATGAGTTCGACGATCGCTCCGGCCGCGACGTCAGACAGCAAGACGGCGGCCACCTCTCGCCGTGCCGCTGGGGCATCCGAGAGCAGCCAGAGTGATGACGGGGGAGCGTTCTCACTGCCCCTCATCGGCAAACTCGAGTCCCCGGTGACCACGTACTACCTCCTGCTCGGCACGACGATCACCCTCGTGGTGTTCGGTCTCATCATGGTCTTCTCCGCATCGAGTGTGTCCTCGATGCTCAGCGACGGGGCGGCCTACTCGGTCTTCCTGCGGCAGTTGCTGTTCGCCGTCATCGGGACGATCGCGGGAGCATTCGCGATGCGGCTGTCCGTGCTGTGGTGGAAGCGTCTGGCGATCCCGCTGCTCGCCGTGGCGATAGCGCTGCAGGTGCTCGTCTTCACCGGCCTCGGCTACGAGGTCAACGGCAACCGCAACTGGATCGCCCTGGGTCCGGTCACCGTGCAGCCCTCGGAGCTGGCCAAGGTGGCCCTCGTGCTCGTCGGAGCGTTGATCTTTGCCAACAAGGGCACGCTCGTGGGCCAGATCCGCCACGCCATCCTCCAGTTCCTGGTGCCGATCTGCACGGTGGTGCTGGCTTTGGTCCTCGCGGGTCACGACCTGGGTACCGGACTGGTCCTGCTGATGATCATCGGTGCGATCCTCGCGGTCGCTGGCGCCCCGGGACGCTTCTTCGCGGGCGTCGGCCTCCTCGGCGTGGCCGGGGTCGTGGCCTTGGTGCTGACCAGCGGCAACCGGATGGCCCGGATCACCAACTGGCTCTCGCCCGAGTGCCAGTCCGACCCGGACGGTGCCTGTGGCCAGTCGGTGCACGGCCTCTATGCCCTCGCCGACGGCGGGTGGTGGGGAGTAGGGCTCGGCGCCTCCAAGGAGAAGTGGTCCTGGCTGCCCGAGGCGCACAACGACTTCATCTTCGCGATCATCGGCGAGGAGCTCGGCCTGCCCGGAACGCTCATGATCCTCTTCCTCTTCGGCCTGCTGGCGTGGGCGTGCTACCGGCTCGTGATGCGGACCCAGGACCGCTTCGTGCGGATCGCGACGGGCGGCATCATGGCCTGGCTGCTGGGACAGGCGATGATCAACATCGGCGCCGTGATCGGGATCATCCCGGTCATCGGGGTGCCCCTGCCGCTGGTGTCCGCGGGCGGCTCATCGCTGGTCACGACCCTGTTCGCCCTGGGGATGCTCCTGTCCTTCGCCCGGAACGAGCCCGGGTGCAAAGCTCTGCTCGCGGCCCGGCCGAGCCTGATCAAACGATCCCTGGCCGTGCTGCCGTCCCGTTCGTCCCTGCGCAGAAGTCGGTGATTCCGCTGTCCTCGCCCACCTCGGTCCTGCTCGCGGGAGGGGGTAGCGCCGGGCACGTCTCGCCGCTGCTCGCGCTCGCCGACGCCCTCGTGCGTCGTCATCCCGAGATCACCATCACCGCTCTGGGGACCGAGGCGGGGCTTGAAGCCCGCCTCGTCCCCGCCCGCGGATTCGACCTGCGCTTCGTGCCCAAGGTGCCCCTGCCGCGCCGCCCCAGCGGCGACCTGCTGCGCTTGCCCGGTCGGCTCAAGGCCGCCGTGGCTGCGGCCGGTCAGGCCATCGACGAGTGCGGCGCCCAGGTGGTGGTCGGCTTCGGCGGTTACGTCAGCACCCCCGCCTACATCGCGGCCCGCCGACGCAGGGTGCCCATCGTCATCCATGAGCAGAACGCCAAGCCCGGCCTCGCCAATCGGCTGGGGGCCCGGTGGACACCGTTCGTGGCGACCACGTTCGCTGCGACCGAGCTGGCGCACTCCACCCCGCTCGGTATGCCGCTGCGCCGCGAGATCTCGACGCTGGACCGGGAGGCCATGCGGTCACAGGCCCTCGAGCACTTCGGTCTGGACGGACAGTGGCCCACCGTCCTGGTCACCGGTGGATCGCTCGGAGCCAAGCGACTCAACGACGCCTTCGCGGCGCGGACCGAGGTCCTGAGTGCTGCCGGGATCCAGGTGTTGCACGTGACCGGGCTCGGCAAGGAGTTCATGCCGACGGTGCCCGCCGGCGGCGCGCCGTACGTCGTGGTGCCCTACGCGGACCGGATGGAGTTGGCCTACAGCTCCGCTGACCTCGTCGTGGCCCGGTCCGGTGCCAACACCGTCTGCGAGTTGACCGCCGTCGGTCTGCCCGGTGTCTACGTGCCGCTTCCGGTCGGCAACGGCGAGCAGCGTCTCAACGCGAAGGCGGTGATCGCCGCCGGTGGCGGTCTCCTCGTCGAGGATGCCGCGATGACCGCTGACTGGATCGATCGCGAGTTGATCCCACTCGTCACCGACGGCGAGCGGCTGAGGCTGATGGCTCGGGCCGCCAAGGGGTTGGGGGAGCCGTTGGCCGATGAACGCCTCGCCGACCTCGTCGACGTGGCGTGGGGGAGTCGGCCGTGACCGACCCCGTCGCGACTCCGCCCAGCCCAGCCACCGCGTCGCCGTCCAGCCCGGCCCCGTCGGCCCCGGCCCCGTCCACCCCGGCCCCGTCGGCCTCGGCCCCCCCCACCCCGACTGCCGAGCACCCTTTCGCCGCCGCCCGGTTCGACTTCATGGCGCCGACCCCTCCGGCCGAGGACCTGGGCCCCGTCCACTTCCTCGCCATCGGCGGCGCCGGCATGTCGGGGGTGGCCCGGATCATGCTGGCCCGGGGGATCGAGGTCTCCGGGAGCGATGCCAAGGACGTGCCGGTGCTCAAGGCCCTGACCAGCGAAGGGGCCACCGTCCACGTCGGCTTTGACCCAGCCCACCAAGCGGGGGCCGACACGATTGTCATGTCCTCATCGATCCGGGACGACAACGTCGAGTTGCTCGCGGCCAGGGAGCGGGGCGTGCCCGTCCTGCACCGGGCCCAGGCACTGGCCTCGCTGCTGCACGGTCAGCGGCCGGTGGCCATCGCCGGTGCGAATGGAAAGACGACGACGACCTCGCTGCTCACGGTCGCGCTCCAAGGGTGTGGTCTGGACCCCTCCTTCGCGGTGGGGGGCGAGCTGGCCAAGCACGGGACCAACGCGCACCATGGGGCGGATGACATCTTCGTGGTCGAGGCCGATGAGAGCGATGGCTCCTTCATCGTCTACCACCCCGACGTCGCAATCGTGACGAACGTGCAGGCAGATCATCTCGACTTCTACCAGGCGTTTGAAGTTGTCGAGGCGGCCTACGAGACGTTCGTGCGGACCATCTCGCCCGGTGGGCTGCTCGTCACCTGTGCCGATGACGCGGGCGCTTCCCGGTTGGCCGAGCGGGCGCGTGCGGCCGGTATCCGCGTGCTCACCTATGGCTTCACCGAAGGCGCCGACCTCAGACTTGATGACTACCGAACCGAGGG
>JBDTAU010000312.1:0-8796 GCA_039924465.1 Dermatophilaceae bacterium | reverse complement strand
GGTCGTCGACTCGTATGCCGCGAAGCAGGGGTCCCGGGGCGGCGCCCGCACGCTCGACGACGTCCTCGCCGCTGACGCGTGGGCCCGACAGGCCGCGGCCTCCCACACGGCCTGACCCCCATCGAATCGGGGGTAGGGGTGGGGGATCAGGGGGTGAAGAGGCTGTCGTCCATCGGTGCGTCGACCTCGTGGAGGTCGACGGTGAAGCCGCGGTCCCGGTGCTCGCCACCGATCGCCTCGAGCGACACGACGATGCCGGTCTGCCGGTCGAGACCGATGAGCCACGACTCCGGAAGAGGGTGCTCCGGAACGGACGGCACGGCCCGCCCACCGGCCGCGGCATCGAGGCGCTCGGACTCTGCTCCCCCAGCAGGCGCCTCAACGGTGGCCAGGCGGGCGTGGTGTCTCGTGAAGTGCACGGTCCGGAACTGCTCCTCGGTCGGAGTGGCCACCCCCCTATCCTCCTTGGTCGATGTATCTGCGCGTCGGATCCGACGCGCAGATACATCGAATCGAAAGGTGGGAAGCGGATGGGGATCGGGAAAGGCCTGAACGGATGTGACAATGGATGGGTGCAGTTCCTCGTAGGCGTCCTCGTCATCTTCTTCGGCATCGCGCTGTCCATCGCGTTGCACGAGATCGGCCACCTCGTGCCCGCCAAGAAGTTCGGCGTCAAGGTCACCCAGTACATGGTCGGCTTCGGTCCGACGATCTGGTCCCGCAAGCGCGGCGAGACCGAATACGGCATCAAGGCGATCCCGCTGGGTGGCTACGTCCGGATGGTGGGCATGCTCCCCCCGCGCACGGGCGACAAACCGGGGGAGTTGCGGACCCTCTCGACCGGACGGTTCAGCCAGATGGCCGACCAGGCCCGGGCCGACTCGATGGAGGAGATCCAGCCCGGGGATGAGGATCGGGTCTTCTACCGGCTCGCGCCGTGGAAGAAGATCATCATCATGCTCGGTGGGCCGATGATGAACGTCGTCATCGCCACCGTCTTGCTGACGGGGGTCATCACCCTCTTCGGGATGCCGCAGGTGGCCCCCAAGGTCGGGGCCCTGGCGACCTGCCTGCCCACGGCAGCCCCGACGCTGCAGGTTCCCCAGCCGGCTTGTGCCGCGGGGGACCCGATCCCGCCGAGCGTCAGGGCCGGGCTCGAGGCCAAGGACCGGATCCTGTCGATCAACGGCGCGACCGTGACGACGTGGGAGCAGGTCAGCACCGCCATCGCCGACCACCCCGGCGCCAGCCTCGATCTGGTCGTGCAGCGGGCCGACGGCAAGCACACCCTCACCCTCAAGCCTGCCGACCTCGAGCGGGCCACCTACGACGCGCAGGGCAACCCCGTCTCCAAGGATGGCCAACTCGTCCTCGCCTCGATGGGGTTCGCCGGGATCGTGCCCGGTCAGGACATCGTCCGCGAGCCGTTGTCCGCGGCTCCGGGCTTCGTCTGGGACGCGACCGTCCAGACCGCCGCCATCGTCACGAAGATCCCCCAGAAGATGGTGGGCATTGCTCAGGCCGCCTTCGGCTCGGGTCCGCGTGATCCCAACGGGCCGATCTCGGTCGTCGGGGTCGGTCGGATCGGCGGCGAGGTCGCGGCGGCCGACATCCCCGCGGATGAGGGTGGCAACTGGGTCAAGGTCGCCCAGCTCGTCCTGCTCATCGGTTCGCTCAACATCGCGCTCTTCGTCTTCAACCTCATCCCGTTGCTGCCTCTCGACGGTGGCCACGTGGCCGGGGCGATCTGGGAGTCGATCAAGCGGCGCTGGGCCAAGGTTCGCAACCTGCCTGATCCCGGCTTCGTCGACGTCGCCAAGGGCCTGCCCATCGCCTATGCGATGTCGTTGGCGCTCATCGGTATGTCGGTGCTGCTCATCTATGCCGACATCGTCAAACCGGTCAAGCTGTTCGGCTGAGCCGCGCCGCAGTTTCCCGGGGGGCGTCAAGGGCGAGGTCATCAAGACCGTCCCCGAGGGCCAGATCGTCGAGACCCTCATCGAGGAGGCCCTGCGCCTCGCCGAGGAGATGGGCGAACCCGCCGATGGCGAAGGAGCGACGCCGAGCGTCACCGTCGGCTGATCCGTGCATCCCTCTTGCCCTCTCGAGCGACAGGCTGAGGCCGCGGTGCCCGCGCAACGGACTCAGCGGCATACGGCGTGATTGACCGTATGCCGCTGGGCTGGGCCCCAGCCTCGTGTGCTCAGTGCAGGCGGACGCGCGGGTCGAGGACGGCGTAGAAGACGTCGACGACGACGTTGGCGGCGACGACGGCAGCTGAGGCGAACAGGACGATGCCGATGATCACGGGCAGGTCCTGCTGGTTGATGGCGTCAATGGCCGTCTTGCCCAGACCCGGGAGGCTGAAGACGGTCTCGGTGACCACGACCCCGCCGAGGAGCGAGCCGACGTCGATGCCGAACTGCGTGACGACCGGAGTCAGCGCCGACCGCAGAGCGTGCCGCGTGACGACCCGTCGTTCGCCGAGGCCCTTGGAGCGGGCGGTTCGGATGTAGTCCTCGCCCAGGACGTCGAGCATTGAGGCGCGAGTCAGGCGGGTGTAGGTCGCGGCTGACACGAGGGAGAGGGTGGCCCACGGCAGGATCAGGTGCTGGAGCCAGACCCCGGGGTCCTCCGTGAGGCCCACGTACCCTCCGGCGGGGAAGATGTTGATGCCGTTCAGGGTGAGCCGGAAGTAGAGGAAGTAGAGCAGCAGCAGTCCGAGCAGGAACGTCGGCATCGAGTAGAAGAAGAGCGCGAAGACGGTCAGGCTCCGGTCGATGAAGGTGCGTGGACGAATGGCCGAGATGACGCCGTTGAAGACGCCGAGGACGAGCCAGATGATGGCAGCGCCGATGACCAGCGACAGGGTGATGGGTAAGGCCGCGGCCATGATGGTCGTGACCGGGACCTGGTGGTAGTAGTCGAAGCCGAAGTCACCGCGCACCGCCTTGCCGACGAAGTTGAGGTACTGGCGCCACAGCGGCAGGTCGAGCCCCAACCGGTGGGAGATGAGCGCGACCGTCTCGGGCGGTGCCTGGCGACCGGCCAACGTCTGGGCCACGTTGTTGGGAGCGATGAAGAACAGGATGAACACCAGGACCGTGATGATCCACATGACGAGGATGCCCAACAGGGTCCGACGGATCAGGAAACGGATCATGACTGCCTCTCCTTCCTACTCGGCCAACATGCGGTCGCTGCGTGGGTCGAACGCGTCGCGCACGCCGTCTCCAAAGAGGTTGAACGCGAGGGTCGTGATGAGCAGGGCTGCGCCGGGGAAGACGACGTACCACCACGAGGTGGTGTAGTAGTTCTGGGCCGCGCTGATCATCCCGCCCCAGTCGGCGGTTGGCGGTGGGAGTCCGAGGCCGAGGAAGGACAGGGTGGCCTCGACGACGATGACGACGGGCACGAGCAGCGACGCATAGACGATGACCGGTGCGAGGATGTTCGGCATGATGTCGGTGAACATGATCCGCCAGTCACCGGCTCCTAAAGACCTTGCGGCCTCGACGAATTCGCGTTCGCGTAGGGACAAAACCTGTCCTCGGACGATGCGCGCGACGCTCGCCCAGCTGAAGAAGCCGATGACCAGGACGGTGACGAGCAGGCTCGGACCGACGATCGAGACGAGGGCGATGGCGACGAGCAGGAAGGGGACCGACAAGATGACGTCGATGAGGCGGGCCAGGACGGTGTCGACCCAGCCGCCGAGGTAGCCCGCGGCCATGCCGACGACGACGCCGATCACGACTGTGATCGCGGTTGCCACTACTCCGACGAGGAGCGAGATGCGCGACCCGTAGGCGATCCGCACGAGGATGTCCCGCCCGAGGTCGTCGGTGCCGAGGAGGAACTGGCCGGACGGCCCCTTGGGCAGACCATCAGGGCTCAGCCCGAACTCGCGGTATTGCTCGTTGACCGGGTGTCCGGTGAACGTGGTGGCGAGCGGGGCGAAGATCGCCAGGAGGACGATCAGGGCGATGACCGCGAGGGAGAACATCGCTACCCGGTCGCGGCGCAACCGCTGCCAGGCGAGGTACCACGGGCTGCGGCCCTCGATCCTCGGGTTGGTGCTCCTGTCGTCCGGACTGGGCGTCCGGTCGCCTCGGGGTGCGTCTTCGGCTCCCTCTCGGGCGGCTGTCGCGGCGGCGTAGGTGTTGCCGAGCCCCTCGCTCGGCTGGCCCACCCCTGGGGGGACGTGCTCGTCCGGTGGCGTGCTCATGGCGTCGTTCCCGTCGCTGGCTGGAGCTGGATGAGTTCCTCACCGTTCTCGAGCGGGTGCAGGCAGGCGGTGGGGTGCTCTGGACTGTCGCCGAGGACCGGGATCAGCGGGGGATCGATCCGGGTGCAGTCCTCCTGGGCCTTGGGGCACCGGGGGTGGAAGTGGCAGCCGCTGGGCGGGTTGGTCGGGGTCGGCAGGTCGCCGGTCAGCACGATCCGATGGCGGCTGTCGGCCATGTCAGGGTCTGGGACCGGCAACGCGGAGAGCAGGGCCCGGGTGTACGGGTGCCGGGGCCGGTTGAAGATCTCGTCCGCAGGGGCGAGCTCGACCACCTTGCCGAGGTACATCACTGCGATCCGGTCGCTGACGTGGCGCACGACGGACAGGTCGTGCGAGATGAACAGATAGGTCAGTTTGAACTCGTCCTGCAGGTCGATGAGCAGGTTGATGACTTGCGCCTGGATCGACACGTCGAGAGCCGAGACGGGTTCGTCGCAGATGACCAGCTTGGGGCGGAGCGCCAGCGCGCGGGCTACCCCGATCCGTTGCCGCTGTCCACCGGAGAAGTCCGCCGGAAACCGGTTGTAGTGCTCGGGATTGAGCCCCACCACCTCCATCAGGTCCTGGACCTGACGCTTGCGATCGGCCCGGGAGCCGATGCCATGGATGACGAAGGGGTCCGCGATGATCGAGCCCACGCGCCGCCGGGGGTTCAGCGAGCCGTAGGGGTCCTGGAAGATCATCTGGATATCTCGGCGCACCGCCCGCATGTCCTTGCGGTTGAGGTCCGTGATGTCGGTGCCATCAAAGGTGATCGTGCCGCTGGACAGGTCGTAGAGCCGGGCCAGGCACCGCGCGAGCGTCGACTTGCCGCAACCGGTCTCGCCGACCAGGCCCAGGGTCTCGCCCGGTTGGATGTCGAGGGTCACGCCGTCTACCGCGTGGACCAGCTCCCGGTGGCGGGCCCAGCCAGAGGCACCCCCGACGGCAAACGACTTGGTCACCGACTCGGCATGGAGCAGCGGGGCGTTCATGATGACGAGCTCCCTTCTGAAATCGGAGATTTGGCGTCCTTCGCCTCACGACGTGTGGCGTCGTGGGGCAGCCAACACGCTGACAGGTGGGTCGGGTCGGCGGTCACGGTCTCCAAGGGCGGTCGTTCCACCCAGCAGTGGTCGAAGACGTAGGGGCACCGAGGAGCGAACGGGCACCCCGGAGCGGGATCGATCAGTGATGGAGGGGAACCCAAGATCGGCGTGAGCCGCTCCCGGCCTGCCCCCTGGGCTGGCAGTGAGGCGAGCAGGCCCTCGGTGTAGGGGTTGTGGTAGCGGTAGAACAGGGTGCGCCGGGACGCTCGTTCCATCACGGTCCCGGCATACATGACCACGACGTCGTCAGACATCTCGGCGACCACGCCGAGGTCGTGGGTGATGATGATGATCGCCGTGCCGAACTCCTTCTGGAGATTGGCCATCACCTCCAGGACCTGGGCTTGGACCGTGACGTCGAGCGCGGTGGTGGGCTCGTCGGCGATGAGCAGTGCCGGGTCGAGGGCCATCGCCATGGCGATCATGACCCGTTGGCGCATGCCGCCGGAGAACTGGTGCGGATAGTCGTCAATCCGCTTGTCGGCGTGCGGGATCCCTACGGCTCCCAACAGGTGAGCGGCTCGCTCCCGGGCCCACCGCTTGGATCGGGAGTGGTCGTGGGCCTGGATCATCTCCACGATCTGCCATCCGACGGAATAGTACGGATGCAGGCTCGAGAGCGGGTCCTGGAAGATCATGCCGATCTTGGCCCCCCGGATGCGCCGGAGCACGTCCGCTGAGGCCCCGAGCAGCTCCACCCCGTCGAAGCGGGCCGAACCGGTGATCCGGGCGCCGCGAACCAGTCCGGTGATGGACTGGGTCGCGACGCTCTTGCCCGATCCGGACTCTCCGACGATGGCGAGCGTCTTGCCCTGCTCGACCTCGAAGGAGAGTCCATTGACCGCGCGAACGATCCCGTCGGGTGTGTTGAACGACACGCTGAGATCCTGAACCTCAAGCAGTGCCATGACGCACCTCCGTCTTGTCAGCCACCCTGCTTGTCGGCGCTCAGCCAGACATTGGTGGGGTCGAAGTTCTGGATTGCTGGGACGTATACCGCGTTGTGGACCTGTGACGCGTGGTAGTTCGGGTTCTTCGGGTTGGTCAGCGGGAAGAACGGTGCGTCCTCCATGACCTGCTTGTCGGCCTGGGCCCAGATCGTGGCGGCCTGGTCCTTGGTCGTCGCGACCGCCCCCTCGGCGATCAACTTGTTGGCCGCAGGACTGTCGTAGAGGCCGAAGTTGCTGCCGATCGGTGGGAACGACGGCTTTCCGGAGAACAGCGGGTTGAAGAAGGACAGGGCCGCGTCGCCATACCAGTCAGCGCCCCACCCAGCGACCGACAGGTCCCAGACACCGCGCTCGGCGGCAGATGGCACCTGCAGGTACTTCGTGTAGAAGTCTGCGTTGGGTGAGGGCACGCCGACCACCGTGATCCCGACGTTGGACAGGTCCTGCTGGACCGTCTGGAAGACCTTGCTCGAGCCCTCGGACTTGTTGCGGTAGAGGACCTTCACCGTGAGGTTGGCGTGGCCGGCGGCGGCGAGCATCGACTTGGCCTTGTCCGGGTTGAACGGGTAGAGGTCGAAGTTGTTCTCACCACCGACGATCGTCGGAGGCAGGACGTGAGTCAGTGGCGGGTTGATGGTCGGGCCCCCGAGCACCTGCAGGATGTTGGTGCGGTTGAGAGCGTAGGACAGCGCCTGCCGGACCTTGACGTCCTTGAGGGCGCCGTTGTTCGAGGGCGAGGCCGTGTTGAACACCACGTACGGGTTCGTCGAGGCCGTGTCACCCAGGTTGAGGTTCGGGTCCTTCTTGGCGATCAGGGCCGGCAACTGTGACGGGGGCGGGCCGGCGTCGAACTCCATGTCGGCGGTCGCTGTCCCGGTTTCGAGTTGCTGCTGGATCGAGTCCTGGGTGCCGGTCATGTTGATGTCGATCTTGTCGACGTAGGCCTTGCGGACGGGATCGGTGTCGGCCTTCCAGGCCGGGTTGCGACTGAAGTTGAGCGACTTGGTCGCCGTGTAACTGTCGATCTGGTACGGACCGTCCGACAGCGTGTGCGCCGCGAGTTCAGGGCTGGCTGGAATGTACGCCTCGAACTCTTTCGGTGCCGGGGAGAACGCGGGCATGGTGAGCATGTCCACGAAGTACGAGGCCGGGTGGGTCAACTTGAACTCAACGGTGAGATCTCCGCTGGCCGTGACGCCGGGGATCTGAGTCTTGTCCATGTAGTCCGCAATCGCCGCTGCGGTGGGCTTCACCTTGGCGAAACCATCACAGAACGTCTGCATGCCGTCGATGAGTGTCACGAAGTTGGGCAGGCCGCCGTAGGGCTGGGCCGGGTTACAGGTTCGCTTGAGGCCGCGGACGACGTCCTCCGCCGTCACCTGACGGGCCGGCGTGGTGTTCCACTGGGCGCCTTCCCGAAGCTTGATCGTGTAGGTCTTGCCGTCCGCGCTGATCCCTGAGCCTTCGGTCGGTATCTCTGTCGCGAGGTCAGGGACGGGCGTGGTCGCCTTGCCCGCCTCGGCTGGATAGGTGAACAACTGCCGGCTCCACATCCGCAAGGCCAAGTAGCCGATGGAGTAGTAACTGATGTTCGGATCCATGTAGTCGACGTCGCCGGTACCGAGCATGTTGAGCGTGCCGCCCATGACTGCGCCGGACGCGCCGCCGGTGGCGGCTGTCCCCCCGCCCGTGCTCGGCGACGTCGAACTGCACGCCGCGAGAATGAGCGTTGTGGCACAGGCGGCCGCCGCGATGGTGATCTTGTGTCGTGATGCCATCAGGTCCCTCCTTCATTGCTGCGCAGGCCTGGTGGGCCCGCGAGATGCTGCATGTGGTGACCTCATCGACGTTAGGTCGGAGACGGGGAGGTGGAGACGATTCCGGCCCAGTTGTCACAGGAATGCAAAGTGGCGGTCACAGAATCAGCGCAGCATGACCGTTTGATGACATTCTTGAAGCGTTCAGGTGACCGCGAGCCGGTAGGGGGACACTGGAGCCGTGACTCGGAAAGTGCTGCTCGTGGAGGACGATGCCAGGGTGCGGCGCGTGCTGCGACTCGCCCTCGAGGACGAGGGCTTCGACGTGACCGAGGCAGGCACGGGGGCACAGGGGCTGGAAGCGGCCCACTCGTCCGGTCCGGACGTGGTCCTGCTGGACCTGATGCTGCCCGACATCGATGGCTTCGCGGTCTGTCGCGAACTGCGCAAGAGCAGCAACGTCCCCGTTATCATGGTCACCGCGCGCACCGACAGCCATGACGTGGTCGGGGGCCTCGAGGCGGGTGCTGACGACTATGTGACCAAGCCTCTGGTCGCCAAGGAACTCACGGCCCGGATCCGGGCCCTGTTGCGCCGGGTCGAGCCGGCCGCGGACCGCAGGCCACGACGGATCGAGGTCGGTGACCTGTCCGTGGGCCTCGACGACGGCGTCGTCAGGCTCGGCCAGGAGTCGGTGGCCCTGACCCGGACCG
>JBDTAU010000311.1:0-4350 GCA_039924465.1 Dermatophilaceae bacterium | reverse complement strand
GCCCGAGCCGGGTCCGCTCAGCGCCGATAGGTCGGCGCGGGGGTCCACCGTGGTCACTGGTTGCCTCATTGTTCGATCGGGTGCGAGTGAGTCGCCTGCGTTTCGTCCAGCCGAACGCCTCAGGTCTGCGGGGGGCAGGGCCGCCCCCAGTCTAACCCTGCGGCGCCAGCAGTGTGGCAGCACCCCGCCACCGGTTGGCCCCTGCCTACTGCCCAGGTGGCCCGGGCGCGTTCCCATCTGTCGAGCCTCACACGAGAGGGATAGGCTCGCTGAGTACGAGCCTGACGATGCGCCACCAAAGGAGATCCATTCGTGACCACCACAGCCGCCTCGACCACCAGGCCAGCCCGCAAGTCCGCGTCCGCCACGTCAAAGAACATCCTCGCCCGGCGTGACCGTGGCCTGGCCAGGCCGATCGCGCGCAAGACCGGCTGGAACGACCTCGATGTCCGGGCGGTCGACACTGCCAGGATCCTCGCCGCCGATGCAGTGCAGAAGGTGGGCAACGGTCACCCGGGCACCGCGATGTCGCTCGCACCTCTTGCCTACCTGCTCTACCAGAACGTCATGACCCACGACCCGTCCGATCCGAGCTGGCTCGGCCGCGACCGCTTCGTCCTGTCCTGCGGCCACTCGAGCCTGACGCAGTACGTGCAGTTGTACCTGTCTGGCTACGGCCTGGAGATCACGGACCTCAAGGCGCTTCGCACGTGGGGCTCGTTGACCCCGGGCCACCCGGAGGTCCACCACACCAAGGGGGTGGAGATCACCACCGGCCCGCTCGGCTCCGGACTGGCTTCTGCCGTGGGCATGGCGATGGCGCAGCGTCGCCAGCGCGGCCTGTTCGACCCGGACGCCAAGGCAGGTGCCAGCCCGTTCGACCACCACATCTACGTCATCGCCTCCGACGGTGACATGCAGGAGGGGGTCAGCCACGAGGCGTGCGCCCTCGCCGCCCACCAGGAGTTGGGCAACCTCACCGTCTTCTATGACGCCAACCAGATCTCCATCGAGGACGACACCGACATCGCCTTCAGCGAGGACGTCGCCGCCCGCTTCGAGGCCTACGGGTGGCACGTCGTGACCGTCGACTGGCGCGGAGACGCCAACGGCGCCGACTACGTCGAGAACATCGACGCGCTGATGGCCGCCATCCGCTCTGGGGAGAAGGTGACCAACAAGCCGACCCTGGTCCAGTTGCGCACCATCATCGCCTGGCCAGCCCCGACCAAGCAGGACACCGGCGCCTCACACGGCTCGGCACTGGGTGACGCCGAGGTCGCAGCGACCAAGGAGCTGCTCGGCTTCGACCCCGCCAAGACCTTCGCCGTCGAGCCCGCCGTGCTCAAGCACGCCCGTGAGGTCGTCAAGCGCGGCAAGGCAGCTCACCGCGAGTGGGACAAGGGCTACAAGGCGTGGCGCAAGGCCAACCCCGATCGGGCCGCCCTGCTCGACCGCGTCGTCGCGGGCGAGCCGCCGGCCGGCCTCGCGAAGGCGGTGCCGACCTTCCCCGCGGACGCCAAGGGCATCGCGACCCGGTCCGCGTCCGGCAAGGTGCTCAGTGCCCTGGCCGACATCATGCCCGAGCTCTGGGGCGGCAGCGCCGACCTCGCCGGCTCCAACAACACGACGATGGACGGCGAGCCGTCCTTCATCCCGAAATCGAAGCAGACGAAGGAGTTCAAGGGGAACCGCTACGGGCGGACCCTGCACTTCGGCATCCGTGAGAACGGCATGGGCATGATCCTCAACGGCATCGCCCTGGAAGGACTCACCAAGCCCTACGGAGGCACGTTCCTCGTCTTCTCCGACTACATGCGCCCGGCCGTGCGGCTCGCTGCCCTGCAACAACTGCCGGTGACCTACGTGTGGACGCACGACTCGATCGGGCTAGGTGAGGACGGCCCGACTCACCAGCCCTTCGAGCACCTGGCCGCCCTGCGCGCCATCCCGGGACTCGACGTGGTGCGTCCCGCGGACGCCAACGAGACGGCAGCAGCGTGGACCCAGATCCTGACCAAGGCGAGCGGACCGACCGCCCTGGCCCTCACCCGGCAGAACGTTCCGACGTGGGATCGCACGATCTATGGCAAGACCACCGGGGTGGCCAAGGGCGCCTACGTCCTCGTCGAGGAATCGAACGCCGGCAGCCCCGACGTCATCATCGTTGCCACCGGCTCCGAGGTGCAGCTCGCTGTGGGGGCTGCCGAACGCCTCGAGAAGGCCAAGATCGCCACGCGAGTCGTGTCGATGCCGTGCCGGGAGTGGTTCGAGAAGCAGACCCAGTCCTACCAGGACAAGGTGCTGCCCCCGACCGTCCGGGCCCGGGTCAGCGTCGAGGCCGGGGTCTCGATGGGCTGGCGCGAGATCGTCGGCGATGCCGGGCGCTCGGTCAGCCTCGAGCACTTCGGCGCCTCAGCCGACTACCAGACCCTCTTCCGCGAGTTCGGCATCACCGTCGAGGCCGTGGTCAAGGCTGCGCGCGACTCGGTCAAGGATGCAGCGAAGCAGTCCCCTACCACCAACGGGAAGTGACACGATGAGCAACCCCAACCTTCAGGCCCTGTCCGACGCGGGCGTCTCGATCTGGCTAGACGACCTCTCCCGAGGACGGCTCACCAGCGGCAACCTCGCTGCGCTGATCAAGGACAGCAACGTGGTCGGTGTGACCACCAACCCGTCGATCTTCCACGCGGCGATCACGACGGGCGAGGGCTACAACGACGACCTGGCCGAGGAGACCCGCAAGGGCCGCACCTCCGACGAGGTGATCGCTGACCTGACGATGCAGGACGTCCGCGATGCGTGCGACCTGTTCCTCCCGACCTACGAGCGGACCAACGGCGTCGACGGTCGGGTCTCCATCGAGGTCGACCCGCGCCTCGCCCACGATACCGAGGCCACCCTCGCCCAGGCCAAGGAGTTGTATGCCGGCGTCGACCGAGCCAACGTCCTGATCAAGATCCCGGCCACCCTGGCCGGGCTGCCCGCCATCGCGGCCGCGACCGCCGAGGGGATCAGCGTCAACGTGACGCTCATCTTCTCCCTCGACCGCTACCGCGGCGTCATGAATGCCTACCTCGACGGACTCGAGAAGGCCCGCGAAGCCGGCAAGGACCTGGCAAAGATCCACTCCGTCGCGTCGTTCTTCGTCTCCCGCGTCGACACCGAGATCGACAAGCGACTCGACGCGATCGGCACCGACGAAGCCCGCGCCCTAAGAGGCAAGGCGGGAATCGCGAACGCCCGACTGGCCTACCAGGCCTACGAGGAGGTCTTCTCGACCCCCCGGTGGACGAGCCTCGCCGATGAGGGCGCCACGGTCCAGCGCCCCCTCTGGGCCTCGACCGGGGTCAAGGACCCCGCCTACCCCGACACGCTCTACGTCACGGAGCTCGTCGCCCCGGGCGTCGTCAACACGATGCCGCAGAAGACGATGGAGGCCGCAGCCGACCACGCCGAGATCACCGGCGACACGATCACCGGCGGCTACACGGAAGCCAGCCAGGTGCTCGATGACCTCGAGGCACAGGGCATCTCCTACACCGAGGTCGTCGACCTGCTCGAGGTCGAGGGCGTCGACAAGTTCGCGAAGGCCTGGGGCGAGCTGATCGCCGACGTCGAGGCAGAGATGGAGAAGGTCACGGTATGAGCGCCCGGTCGCTCAGCGGAGCACCAATAGCGGGCGGCGGGCCCAGCAACGGGCATGCCGCCCCGGCCCCGGGGGCCCGGGAATGAGTCCTGCCAGGGTCGCCCACGGTGTCAACCCCCTGCGTGGTCCGACTGACCGGCGCCTTCCCCGCATCGCTGGGCCGTGCAGTCTGGTGCTGTTCGGTGTCACCGGCGACCTGGCCCGCAAGAAGTTGATGCCCGCGATCTACGACCTGGCCAACCGTGGCCTGCTCCCGCCCGGCTTCTCGCTCGTCGGCTTCGCCCGCCGGGACTGGGCCGCCCAGGACTTCGGCAAGGTGGTCCATGACGCCGTGCGCGAGCACGCCCGGACCCCGTTCAGCGAGGACGTGTGGCGCAACCTCTCCGAGGGCTTCCGCTTCGTGCCCGGCACCTTTGATGACCCCGCCTCGTTCGACCTGCTCGCCGAGACCGTCAAGGAGCTCGACGAGCACCGGGGCACGGGCGGGAACCATGCCTTCTACCTGTCGATCCCACCGGGATTCTTCGCTCAGGTCTGCGAGCAGCTCGAACGCAGCGGCTTGTCCACGGCGTCTGGTGACAGCTGGCGCCGGGTCATCATCGAGAAGCCCTTCGGCCACGACCTGGCGAGCGCGAAGGCCCTCAACGACATCGTCGAGGGCGTCTTCCCGCCGGACTCGGTCTTCCGGATCGACCACT
>JBDTAU010000310.1:0-3120 GCA_039924465.1 Dermatophilaceae bacterium | reverse complement strand
GAGGAATGGAGACGCGACGATGCGCGTACGGTCATCTCCGCGCGCGCGTCATGACGCTCGATCGACGAGATGGGACGCTCCCTCATCGGTCTTCAGGCATCGGCTCACACCCGCGTCACACCGCCGCCTGTGGCGCGCAAGCCCTTGACCGTCATGACGAACTGGGGAGGTTGCATCGGACCACGTCGTCAGATCGGCGACAACGCTGCTCGACTGGATCCGGGCAATCGGACCCGCACGGGAGTCGCCCGGGCTTACATTTGCCTGAAGGCCTCGATGTGACGGCCATCACGTCTAGGTAGCGGAGGTCGAGGGTTTCGGCCTCACCCTCACCAGAAGGAGCTCACCATGATGCTTCGCCGGTCAGCCGTTGCCGTGTTCACCGCCGTCTTCATCCTTCCCTTCGCCGCGTCGGCCGCCCAAGCCGCCGCGCCAGGCAACGACACCGTCGCGGGGGCCACGTCAATCGGAGCGCTACCGCGAATCATCACGGAGAACACGAGCGAAGCGACGACGGATGCGCTTGACGCGTCCCTCAACGCCAACTGCGGTGCCCCGTTCACGAACGCGAGCGTTTGGTTCACCTACACCGACACCAGCGGGTCAGGCTTCCTGGCCGATATGACCGGCTCGGACTACAGCGGTGGGTTCATCGTCACCGCAGGCGACCCGGCCGACGGCAATCTGGTGGCATGCGGCCCCGGCCAGGTGGGGGTCAGCGGCGCCGCCGGGACCACGTACTACATCCTCGCCTTCTCCGACACGGCCACCAACGGCGGACAGCTCTCGGCGAGCTTCAGCGCGCTGCCGCCGGCACCCACCGCGACTCTGACCGTCGACCCACGTGGTGTCGCCTACAAGGACGGCTCGGCCAAGGTCTCGGGCACCTACTCCTGCACCAACGCCGACGGCTACTCCTCGGACATTGAAGGAACCCTGTCCCAGAAGATAGGCCGGATCAAGATCAACGGCTTCTTCTTCGTTAACCCGCTTCAGTGTGACGGAGTGGTGCACACCTGGCAGGCCGTGGCGTTCTCGGACACTGGGCTGTTCGCCGGTGGCAAGGCGGCCAACGTCTCGCTGATCTTCGCGTGCGGCCTGTTCGACTGCGCCGTCCTCGAGGCCCACGGCACCGTCCAGCTCAGCCGCAACGGCAAGTAGGCCAGGCCTCCGCGCTCCGGGCTGGGCTGAGAACCACCCGCTGCACGTGAGCGCCGGGAGTTATCCAGCCGTTCACTGCCTGACCAGCGTCGAAAGCATAGCCGTGCGTCCTGGCCCCGCGTTTGGTTCGCAGCCGGCAAGGGCGTAGGTGACGTCGGCGTGTCTGACCCCACGAGTGGACGCCCCAGATCTCGCTGCGCTGGTTGCCGACATCACAGCCTTGCATCCGTATCGCGCGTGGACCCTCACGGGAGGCAGGGAGCCGAGCCATTCGCTCCACGTGTCATTTGCCATCTCGACTGGACCAGGGGTGCAGCCAGTTGGGGGACCTCGACCGCCTGCGCCTGGTCCCCCGCAGACGAGGCTGGCTTGATGCGGGGTGGCGGCGGCCATAAGCTCGCCGCGCTCGGGCGGGATTCCCTTGCCCGACAGTCGCTCCGAGGGCCGCCGCAGGGCCCCCGGGTCAAGCCAGCCGGACCTCGTGCGCCGGGGGCATCCCACCCATCCAAGTCATCGTCATCATGGTCCATCAACTGGCGCTCCAGGTGGTCCCATCACGGTGGCAGGCGACACCAAGCCCCATGGACCGACTCCAGTTGGTGCCGTGGCCGCCTCGATAGCAAGCCCCAGGACCCCGAGCAATGCCGCCATCCCGGCAATGGCGTGCGTCCTACGAGTCCATAGGGAGTTAGCCCTCATTCATCGGTCAATCTCACGCGCCCTCATGTGCGTCTATCCGCCGCGATTCGGGCGCTAGCCCTTCACCCTCGGATGAGCGCGTTCAGTTTGACGGCAGGATCGGACCCGTGGGGCTTCAGCCTCGCCGCTAGCGATCTGGCGGTCGGTTAAGGGCAGCGTCGAAGGCTGATCGTCCTCGGTTGGTGCCATGCTTTCAGGCGTTGAGTGCAGGCGTCGGTTGTTGTACTCATCGAGCCAGGTGGTGGCGTACTCGGCCACGATGGCGGTCTCGTCGTCGCCCGACGGGCCGGGCAGTGAGCTTTCATCATCGCGGGGCTAGCTCGTGATGTTGACGCCGATGCTGAGTACCGGGGGTATGGCTGGGTTGTCTTCGAGCAGCAGGACTCGGCTTACGAACCCGGTTTCGGGGTTCCACTGCAGGAGCCACACGCCCGCGGCCGTGGCGGTCGTGTAGAGCGGGGTGCCCTGCTGGGAGAAGCCGACGACTTGGCAGCAGCCCTTGTTCCGGGCGGGTGACTCGCCCATCACGAGCAGCCGGCGCGTGCTCGGGTCGGAGAGCGGCACCGAGAGGATGCCTTGGTCCAGCGGCTCGCCGTCACCAGCGTTCAGACCGCCGGAGAGGAAGACCGCGGATGCGGCCATGAGGTTCGAGGAGAAGGTCTGACCGTACGGTTGGAACACTGGTGCCGTCACTGCCGCTGTGGTCCTCTTCAGCCCCCCCAGCTCCCACGTCGTGACCGAAGCACTCCCGGACTGATTGACCTCGATCACGTTTTTGGCCCCGGTGTAGCCGGCGGGTAGTTTTTCCGCCGTCGGCGCCGACGCGGATGTGTCGATCTGCCAGGCTCCGTTGTCTCCACTCGCGATGACCGCGGATCCGGCCCACCGCACCCGCTCGATCGTCTGCGACGGGACGGGGTAGCTCTTCACCGATCCGGTGACTAACTCGACCACGACAACCGTGCCCGGTTGGGCAAAGGCCACCCTGCGGTAGGACAGCGAACCTTCCGACAGCGGTACCGCATGGTTACCGCCGGCATCGTGCACCCAGCCCAGGCGGATGCCGGTCGTGACGAGGCTTCCGTCGATTCGCGCGAACACTGGCTGGAATGTCGCGGCGTCGGCGTAGCCCGGGGCGTCGAGCGCCTCAAGGAAGACCGCGACCGGGAGGTCGGACCGCCAGCTGGGGTCGTTGGCCACCACGTCAGCCAGCTCGCGCCGGGTGGCGACGGGGTCGATCTTCTCGAGCGGGTGACCTAG
>JBDTAU010000309.1:0-2912 GCA_039924465.1 Dermatophilaceae bacterium | reverse complement strand
CGAACCGTCGTTATAGCTGGGGCTTGCTCATCGCTGAGGACTCATCGGGTGCTCATAGCGTTTCAACCCACCTTGTGGTTCGTTCGTGAATGATTCGTGCTGACCGGGCCGCCGCAGGCGCGACGCTCCGGGATGAACTGCTACGGGTGCTGGATGCCCAGATGCAGTGCGATCCTGCTGACGTCCGTCATTTCCCTGCGTCGCAGGGCCCGTCCGAACGCCTTCCGGCGCACTGCCAACTCAAAACACTGGGGCGTCGGGTGCAGCCATGCACCACGCCCCGGCATCCGGTGCCCCGGGTCTGGACTCAGCACCACCGGTCCCGAAGGAGTCGATGGATCTGGATCCGTCACCGCGACCACTCGCAGCAGAGCCGACCAGCTATCCGTCCCACGACATCCCACACACGTGCGGGACGGCTCGGAGCGGAGTCCAGTCCGGTCGGCCACACATCAGTCTAGCGCGTCCTGAGCCTGACTCGCTCCGCGGCCACCACTGGGGCCGCGTCTGGGCCGCACCGAGGAACCACGGAACGGGCAACGACCGTCGACGGTGCCCAGATTAGGAAGGCCCGGAACCCTGCGCAGCCTCGGTGTCCGGGCGGATGTCGATGCGCCACCCGGTCAGCTTGGCCGCCAGTCGGACGTTCTGGCCCTCCTTGCCGATGGCCAGGCTCAGTTGGTAGTCCGGCACGACCACGCGTGCGGATCGGGCGGTCGCATCGACGATCTCGACCGACTGCACCCGAGCGGGTGAGAGCGCCGCCGCGATGAAGGCAGCGGGCTCCTCGCAGTAGTCGACGATGTCGATCTTCTCGCCGCGCAACTCGGTCATCACGGCACGGACCCGGGCACCCATCGGGCCGATGCACGCGCCCTTGGGGTTGACGCCAGCGACCTTGGAGTGGACCGCGATCTTGGTGCGGTGTCCCGCTTCCCTCGCCAGGGCCGCGATCTCGACGGTCCCGTCGGCGATCTCCGGCACCTCGAACTTGAACAGCGTCTTGACGAGGTTGGGATGGGTGCGCGACAGGCCGACCTGCGGGCCCTTGTGGCCGCGTTTGACGCTGACGACGAAGCACCGCAACCGCTCGCCATGGACGTACTTCTCCCCCGGCACCTGCTCGGCGAGGGGCAAGATCCCCTCGACCGTGCCGAAGTCGACGAGGACGTTGCGGGGGTCCTGGCTCTGCTGGATGATCCCGGAGATGACATCACCCTCGCGACCCTTGAAGTCGCCGAGGATCGCCTCGTCCTCGAGGTCGCGCAACCGCTGCACGATGACCTGTCGAGCCGTCGAGGCGGCGATGCGGCCGAACCCGGCCGGGGTGTCGTCGAACTCGGGACCGGGCTCCCCCCGGGTCGGCCGCTCGTCGTCGTCGACGGCCGGGATCAACTCGCCCTCCTCGCGGGCCCAGACGATGACGTGACCGGTCTTGCGGTCGAGTTCGACGCGCGCGATCCGGTAGCTGCCCTCCGTCCGGTGATAGGCGACGAGCAGGGCCTGCTCGATGGCCGGGATCAGCACCTCGAGTCGGATGTCGCGCTCGCGTTCGAGGGCGCGCAGGGCGGCCAGGTCGATGTCCATCAGTCTTCCTCCTCCACGTCGGACGGGTCGTCCGCAGCAGTGTCTGCAACCTCATCGGCGGTGCCGGCGGCTGGGGCATGCTTGAACTCGACCTGAACCAGGCCGCGCACCGCATCACTGAGCGGGATGCTCAGTCGTTGGGCGGGTCTCTTCTTGTCGGCGGGCACCTCGAGGGTGACGGTGGCGGGGTCCACGTCGACCACGCGTCCCGTGGTCACGGCCTCGTCGTGGTGGACCTCGACCAGACGGCCGACGTTGCGCCGGAAGTGGTCCCAGGTCGTCAGCGGTCGGCTGGTGCCCGGCGACGAGACCTCGAGCACGTAGGCGGACGAGCCCATGACATCCGAGGCGTCGAGAGCGTCACCGATCGCTCGGGTCGCCTCCGCGACGGCATCGAGGGACACCGGCTCCACAACACTGGTGCCATCGGCGAGGTCCAGTGCGGCGAGGTCGGCCTCCACGAGGACGCGCGCGAGCCGGCGCTTGCCGGCCTGGGAGACGATGATGTCCTCCACCACGAGACCGAGAGGCGCGACGGCGGGCTCGATGGCCGCTCTGATCTGCTGGGCCGTACTCATCGGACGACGCCTCCTGCTCTTCTCGAATGGGTGAGCCCGCGTGGCCCCACGCCAGATACTCTAACCGCGCAGGTCGCGGCGCGCCCACTCACCGACCGCGTGCCATCATCACCGCATGCACGGTGAGACCTCACGCAGCGAGCGCGGCGCGTCCCAACCGTCCCGTCGCACCCTCCTCACCGCCCTTCCGTATGCCGCTGGGCTGGCCTTGGTCTCCGGGTGCGGGGTGCGTCTCGACCTCCCCCAGCCCGCCCCACCGGTCCCGACCCGCCGCAGGGTTCCCGACGAGGAGATCCTCGTCGGCTTCGTGCGCGACCTGGGCCAGGTCATCGCCGAGGGCGCGGACGTGATCGCCGCCGGTCAGGGTGGCCGGGCGCTGCCCACCATCCAGAAACTGCTCGAGGCACAGCGCAGGATCCTGGTCGGGCGGCTGACCAATGACGGGGTGCCCCGGGCCGAGATCGACGCCCCGACATCCACATCGACGCCGACATCCACATCGAAGGCCGTGCCGATCGACACGAAGCAGTTGGCTGCCCGACTCGCGGATGGGGACCCCGCCTTCTGGGAGGACCTGGCGGCGGCCACGGATCCGACCCGGGAACTGCTCTTCTCCGCGACGATCACCCGACTGGCCGGGGCGGTGCTGCTGGGCCACGACCTCCCCTTGGAGGCCACAGCCTCCCCGTCGTCCACAGCCTCCCCATCCCCAACAAATCGGGCGGAGCTGGTCGAGCAGAGCGCCCA
>JBDTAU010000308.1:0-3537 GCA_039924465.1 Dermatophilaceae bacterium | reverse complement strand
GCCCCACCCTGAGCGACGTTGCCAAGGAGACCGGCCTGTCCACCGCGGCGGTCTCCTACGCCTTGCGTGGGCTCCAGGTCCCAGAGGAGACGCAGGCGCGGGTGCGCGACGCCGCTGACCGACTCGGTTACGAGGTCAACCCGATCGCGCGAGCCCTCGCGTCGGGGAGAACCGACACCATCGGGGTGCTGTGCGGATCGCTCGGCGACAGCTGGCAGCAGGGCGTCACGACGGCCCTCGTCAACGCGCTGCCGGCCGTCGGCCGCACCGCGATCATCGTCGATGCCGCCTCGGACCCCGCGGCCGAGATCGACAACGCTCGGCGCCTGATCCAGCAACGGGTCGACGCGCTCATCGTCATGCCCCTTGATCCCGCCGCCCCCGAGTGGCCGGAGCTCGCCCGGGCAGTGCCGATCATCGCCGTGGGAGACGGGCTTCCTGGCGCGTCCACGGCGGCGGAGATCGTCTATGACAACGTGTTCGGTGTGACTGACGGGCTGACCCGGCTGGCAGAGATCGGGCACACCCGCGTCGCGGTGCTCTCGCCGCTCGCCGCAGACACCCCTGACCGCCCGGCCGAGACCGTCGCGCACCGGGTGAGCGCGCGCCTGGGCCTGAGCACCGAGCTGTTGACCACGCCCCATGACCTCGATGAGGCTGCCGCGGTGGTCACCGACCGGCTGCGCCGCAAGGATCCCCCGACGGCCTTCTTCTGCCTCGCCGACTCGATGGCTTGGGGGGTCTACGCGGCGGCCAAGGAGCTGTCGCTCGAGATCCCAACGGATCTGTCCGTCATCGGCTACGACGACAAGCCGGTGTCACGACTGCTGACGCCGGCGCTCAGCACCTACAGCTGGCCGATGGAGGACCTCATCGATGCGATCGTGAGCAGGGTGGTCCGCTCCATCGAGTCCGGGGGCCGCAGCCGTCGCAAGGTGATCACGCCGACACCGGTCCTGCGAGGGTCGGTCGGCGCCCCGCGCCGGTGACCCGGCGCGGGGCAAGTGCGGCTCCTTCGAGTGAGCCGCTGTTCCGGCTCGGCTCAGCCGAGCGAGTTCTTGGTGAGGAACTCCTGCGCCACGGCCGCCGCGTCCTTCTTGTCGAGGACGACCTCCTTGACCAGGGCGGCCAGGGTGGGAGTGTCGAGCTTGGCCGACACGGCGTTGAGGGCGCCCGAGATCGTGTCGTTGACCTTGGACTTGGTGATGAGGGGGACGATGTTCTGGGCCGCGAAGAGTGAGTCGGGGTCATCGAGGACGACGAACCCGTTCGCCGGGATGTTGGGGTCGGTCGTGAAGAGGTTGGCCGCTTGGACCTGACCGTTCTTGAGGGCCTGCACACTCAGGGGGCCGCCGGCGTCGAGCGCCTTGAACTCCTTGAAGACGACGTTGTACTTCGCCTTGAGGCCGGGCACGCCGGTCTCGCGCGTCTTCCACTCGGGCGGGCCGCCCAGCACGAGGTCCTTGGCGACCGGGGCCAGGTCACCGATGGACTTGAGGTTGTACTTTGCCGCGGTCTCCTTGGTGACGACGACGGCGTCCTTGTCCTCGGCGGCCGACTTGTCGAGCACGGTGAGCTTCGGCGGCAACGCAGCCTTGAGCTCCGCGTAGACCTCATCCGAGGTCGTGGCCTTGGCGGCCTTGTTGAAGTACTGATCAAGCACTCCGGTGTATTCGGGCACCAGGTCGATCGAGCCGTCCTCAAGCGCGGGGATGTAGGTCTCGCGGCTCCCGATGTTGGGCTTGGTCTCCACCGTGATGCCCTTGGCCTTGAGCGCTCCGGCATAGATGTCCATGAGGAGCTCGGACTCGGGGAAGTTGGCCGAGCCCACCGTGATCGTGCCGGCTGGGGCCGCCGAGCCCGCCTGCGTGGGCCCGCTCAGCGGGCTGTCGCCGCTCGAACCGCATGCCGCGAGGCCGACGATGGCCACCATCGCGGTGGCGGCCGTGACTACGTTGGTCAGTTTCATGATGTTCGCTTCCTGTTGTGGATGCCGATGACCCTTCAGCTGCAGGGCCCTCGGTGGATGTGGCGATGACTCACCTCCTAGACGGAGGCACCTTCGGTGGACGTGGTGGCGATGGATCTGGGGTCTGCGCTCGTGCTGTCCTCAACCTTCCCAGACCGGGGGCGACGCCGTGTGGTGCGGTAGTGCCCGCTCACCCCCGGGGAGGTGACCAGTCGCTGGAGCAACGCCAGGACGAGATCGACGACAATGGCCAGCAGCGCCACGAGCACGGCTCCGGACGCCATCTGAGGGTAGTCGCGCACGGAGAGGCCATCGATGAGGAATCGACCGAGGCCACCCAAGGCGGCGGTCGCGGCGATGGTGGCGGTCGCGATGACCTGCAGGAACGCCGACCGAAGCCCGGAGAAGAAGAGCGGCAGCGCGCAGGGCAGCTCGACCTTGAACAGCACCTCCCAACTGCGCATGCCCATGCCGCGGGCCGCATCCCGGGCCGCGGGGTCGACCTCATCGATGCCGGCATAGGTCCCGGAGAGGATCGGCGGGATCGCGAGGATGATGAGGACGACGATGTTGGGGAGCAGGAAAGCGAAGTCTCCGGAGAGCTTCGGGCCGAGCCACAGGACGATGAAATAGAGCAGGCCCAGGCTGGGGATGGCTCGGGCGGCACCTGCAAGGGTGACCACGGCAAACTTGCCGCGGCCGGTGTGTCCGACCCACAGGCCGGCCGGGACGGCGATCAGGGCAGCGATGGCAACCGCGACCACCGAGTAGTTGAGGTGCTCGATGAGCCGGGTCGCGATGTCGGACCGGTGCGCCGGGTCGGTCAACCACGTGAAGATGTCACGGATCATGACGCACTCCGGGCCGAGGTCCACGGGGTGAGGAACTTGGACACCACCATGATGATGACGTCAAAGACCAGGGCGAGCAGCACACACGCGACGATCCCGGTGAAGATCGGCGCGAGGAACGCGCGGTTGAAGCCGTCGGTGAAGAGGGACCCGAGCTGCTCCACCCCGATGAGGGCCGCGACACTGACGATGCTGACATTGCTCACAGCGGCGACTCGCAACCCGGCTGCGATGACCGGGATGGCGAGCGGCAACTCGACTCTGAGCAGGAGGGCGAAGGGGCGATAGCCCATGGCGGTCGCAGACATCTCGACATCGGCCGGGACCGCCCCCAGGCCGTCGGCCACCGTGCGGACGAGCAGCGCCACCGTGTAGATCGTCATCGCGACGAGGACGTTGAACGGGTCAAGGATCTGGGTCCCCAAGATGCCCGGCAGCAGGATGAAGACCGCGAGTGACGGGAGGGTGTAGAGCAGCCCCGTTGTCATGATGAGGGGCGGCCCGAGCCACCGGTAGCGCTTCGCGGCCCACCCCAGAGGAAGCGCGATGGCCAGGCCGATGAGGAGCGGCACCCCGGCGAGGTAGGCATGCTCGAGGCTCAACTGCCAGACCCGGCCCAGATGGGAGGTGAACCAGTCCATCAGCCCTCCCGGGCGCGCTCGGTGACGTGGTCCATCGGTTTGACCCGACCCCCCGTCTGGCCGTCGCCGTTCGAGG
>JBDTAU010000307.1:0-2603 GCA_039924465.1 Dermatophilaceae bacterium | reverse complement strand
ACACACGTCTCTGTTGATCGACTCCGAAAGAGCTATGAGCAGGCTCATCCGCGCGCTTGATCTGGTGTCGAGAAGCAGCCAGGACTGCACATCTCTTCTCCTATTGGCGGATGATGTCGTGAATCGCCAGTCAGGCTTGGGCGATGAGTTCGATTTCGACGTGAGCCTCAAGGGGGAGCCCTGCCACCGCCACCGTGGTGCGGGCTGGATAGGGCTCGGAGAACGTCTGGGCGTAGACCTCGTTCATGGCGAAGTCAGAGAGGTCGGTCAGGTAGACGTTCACTTTCACGACGTGTGCGAACGTGAGCCCCGCTGTGGTGAGCACCGCCAAGAGGTTGGCGAACACGCGCGTGGTCTGCGCCGCGACGTCACCGTCGACGAGTTTCCCGGTAGCGGGCTCCAGTGGAGTCTGGCCCGACAAGTACACGAAGTCTCCGGCCCTGACCGCATGCGAATAGGGTCCGACTGCCCGCGGGGCATCCGGCGCGTTCACGGTCTGTCGTATTCAGCCATGGCTCGGGCTCTCCTTCGTTGAATGTGGACTGTCACGTTCCCCGGTTGGGAGTCGGCGCGGGCGATCTTCCGACTCGGGAGGCAGTCACCCCGAGTCGCCACCCTCGAGCGCCAAGCGAATCGTGATGAGATCGTTCATGCCCACGGTTTGGCCATCTGTCGCCGTCAGGACCTACGCCCCGTGACGCTAGCATTGCTATCAGGAGGTGGCGGGATGAGTACTCTCACGATCAGACAACTGGACGAGCGCACACACGCACGGCTTCGAGGACGAGCGGCTGAGCACGGCCGTTCGGTCGAGGCCGAGGTTCGGGCGATCTTGGATGCGGCGGTGAACAGTCCCGAGCGCAACTTCCTCCTTTCCTTGCACGCATCCATGGCTGAGGTCGGCGGGGTCGAACTCGATGTGGCTACGCGTGCCGATCAGCCTCGCCCGGTCGACCTGTCGTGATCATCGCTGACACCAACGTGGTGTCGGAGTTCATGAGAGACACCCCTGATCAGGTGGTCCTCGGTTGGGCGCAGTCGATCGACCCGTCGGGTCTGACCATCTGTGTGGTGACGGTCGAGGAGATCGAGCGCGGGCTAGGGCGTCTACCCGCAGGGCGCCGCCGCCGAGACCTGCAGAAGCGGTGGACTCGTCTCCTGGACAACTTCGCCGAGACGATTGTCCTCTACGACCTGCTCGCGGCCCGAGAGACGGCCGCCATCTTGGTAGCGGCCGAAGGGTCCAGTCGAGCTATGGTGCTGGCCGACGCTCAGATTGCCGGGATCTGCCTAGCAGGCGGCTACGAGTTAGCGACCCGCAACGTCAAGGACTTCTCCAGAACCGCCGGCCTGACCGTCATTAACCCCTTCGACTAGGGATCTCTAGTTAGCCGATACGCGGCGAAGTCACGCGTCTCTCGACGTGGGCCGGACCAGCGGATCCGGACAGATGAGTGACTGCCCGGTCCGTCTACGTTGTGCCCCGACGCATCAAGACGTACACTTACCTGTACAGGAGGCAGTTGTGAAGACAATGAGTTACACCGAGTCCCGAGCGCGCTACGCCGAGGTGCTGGACGCAGTGATCAACGACCGCGAAGAGGTCATCATCACCCGCGCCGGGCACGACCCCGTGGTCATCGTTTCCCTCGATGACTACGAGTCCCTGCGTGAAACCGCGTACCTGATGCGCTCGCCCGCCAACGCCCGACGTCTGTTGGATGCCATGGAGCGCCTCGAGGCCGGTCGTGGCGAGGCCCACGACCTGATCGAGACCGACTGACGTGCTGCTCGTCTGGGACCAAAACGCCTGGAACGACTACCTCTGGTGGCAAGCCCAGGACCGCAAGGTCCTCAAACGAATCAACGCGCTGCTGGTCGACATCCAACGCAACGGCAACGAAGGCATCGGCAAACCGGAAGCGCTCAAACACGACTTCGCCGGGTATTGGTCGAGGCGAATCACCGACGAGCATCGCCTCGTGCACAAGCTCACAGGCGACGATGTCCGCATCGCCGCCTGCCGATACCACTACGGATAACCACTCGGCCACCGGCCCATCCGGTTTACAACACGTGCGTCCACAGGCGGCGTAAAGACGCACCTTCTCGGGGTCAGACGGCGGTTGGGCAGCGGTCGGGTAGCGCTGTGTCATTCGCCAGGACCGTGGCGGGACGGTCGGTCGCCTCTTGCAGCGCAAACACCTGCTTCTTTGGAGCTCGACCGATGCTCTGCTACTTGCTGATCCGGGCCCGGGCTGATGCTTCGACCAGGACGCGCACGCCGCGCCCAACCGGATCCACGAACCGGCGGCCGGTGGGTTCGTTGGCGAGCTGCTCCGACGCTGCTCCGCTGATCAGCGCTCGGATGAGGGCGACGTCATCCTCGCCCGTCACCCCGGCGGCATCCAGGCGGCCGCCGAGTACTGCGAGGCACCCTTGCGAGATGCGCAGGCTCCGCTCGCTGGGCGCGAAGGCGGGCACGCTGCGTTGCAGCAGGAGCCGGTAGCGCGCGGGATGCTGCAGGCAGTACTCGACGACGGTCAACGCGACGGCCACAACATCCTCGACCGGGTCGTCGGAGGCCGCAACGGCCTCGAGCG
>JBDTAU010000306.1:0-4319 GCA_039924465.1 Dermatophilaceae bacterium | reverse complement strand
CCAGTTTGCCCATGATCCGGTGGTCCTTGTCAGCCAGGTCGCGGATCGGTCCGCCCGCGGTCGTGATGGCGGACTCGGACGGGACTGTCACGGCATCCGCCCCGAAAGCCGTGATCGCCGCCCACTCGATGACGTCGCCGGCCTTGGTGCCCTTGACGGTGACGGCGACGACCTGGCGCCTACCTGCGTCGATGACGAAGCCCGACACCTTTGCCACCGTCTGCGCCGTGCTCGTGCTGACCACCTTGTGCTTCCGAGATGTCGAGAACAGCATCATCGACCCCCGGCCAGCTGTGTCCGGAACTCCTGGACCGCGGCACCGAAGCCGGCCAGATCGTGGCGCACGAAATCCTTGGCTGACTCGGGCACGATCAGATGCTCGCCCGAGGCCGCCATCGTGTCGGGCAACGGCATGAGCATCCGGGTACCGCTGTTGTCCAGGGCCGCGGATGCTTCTATCTCGTAGCCGACGACGTCGGCCGCGTCGCCGGCGCCTTGGACCTCGACGATCACGTCCACCACGGAGCCCAGGTCAGTGCCCTTGTCGGTCAGCACTCGGGACCCGAGCACGTCGCCACGGGGCCCGGTCGGTGAGTCGGCCGTACCGAAGATGCTGGCCTCGTCCCCGAGGGCCGCCTCGTCCGCGATCATCACTGCGTCGGCGCCGAGTGCTGCCACCCTGCTCCAGGCCAAGACCGTCGACAGGGGCCCGGCGAAGAGCCCTCGACCAGCGAGGGTGAACCCACGGACTGACCCCCCGTCCGCGCCATACACGATGTCCTTGATCTGGGCGATGTCGTCGCCGCCCATCGTGACGACGGGGCGCTTGGTGATCTCGCTGGTGCGCATAAGCCTGCTCATGACAGGCCATCCGTCCGGCCGCCCCGCCCGGGCCCCTTGGCTCTGCCCCGCTCGACGATCACCCCTCCGCGGCGACGACGCGCCTGAACGGCCATCACGCCCGCCACGAGCACAGCTACCACGACGACGGCCACGATCAGCCAGCCCCACCACTGCATCGCAAATCTCCTCCTGAAGGGCAAACGACCAACCTGTTCATTAACTCACGTCACATGTCGATCGTCCCGGTGAAGTGACCCTCAATCTAGTCAGCTACGCATGGCAGCCCACCGGCTCGACCCCGAGCGTGCCCAATCCCGTGTGACAGTCCCCGAACAAGGTAGGCGAAGTGGGCGAGGCCGAGGCCGGCAGGATGGTGAAAGCACGGACGCTGCGGCGGCCGACCTGGCCCGCCTGAACCGTGTCCCACGGCCGCCGGTCGGAGCCCCGGCAAAGGCAAAGGCCTTTCCACCTGAGTAGGACGATTTCGAGGCCTGTGACGGCAGCACACGGGATCGCTACCTGTCCTTCGAGGGTCAAGCCGCTCTGGTCCCACAGGCGGCGAATAGACACACCTCGTCGAGGCTGGCCGGGCTTGGTCGACGGCGTGGATACGTGGCCTGCTGAGGGCATCACGGGGTGGTCCAGGTTCCGCCGTGACTCAGGGTCACCAGCTACCTGCAACCTCGTAGATTCTTGGTCGCAACCGTGACGACTGCCATCGAGTGCGCCGCCCGCTGGCGGGATGGTGTCTGGGTACCTCGCTGAGGCAGTCGGGCCCGCTCAGAGCACGTCTGCGGGAGAGTCCCAGCAGGCACAGAGGTGCTCCGTTCCGAAGTCGTCGTCTGGCTCAGGGTCCGTCCACAGGTGCAGCCGAGTTGCGAAATCTTATGAGCAGAGGGACGTACTCGGGTGCCGCGCGGACTGGGACCCTCACTCGACGAGCTCGCCGACCGCCGTCCACCTCATGTCCGAATATTCGATGGTGCCGTCCTGGCAGGTGAGCTTGCCCCGTGGGATCGAGCCCGCTGTTGTCATTTTCTTGCCGGCAAAGGTCACCGTGCCTGTGACGATCCGGCTCAGCGGTGGACATCCGTCGGTGTTGAGAGGCTCGAATTGGGCGGTGTAGGGATGGGTCCCCTGGGCGTCCGGCACCGAGACGGGCTCGGGAGGACGCTGCGGCATGTAGATGGGCGCGCATCGTCCTTCAATGCAGGTCATGCTCAGGGTGCCCCCGTCCCATTCGGTGCGCGTCGACTCTGGGCTACCACTGATCGCACCGGTGGTCAGCGTGTACGACACGACGCGGTACTCCCGTATCTGCGGCCCCAGTGGGGTGGGTGGACCCACCGAGGGCGAGGTGGAGGCCGAATGCTGCTCTGCCGGCGACCCCGTCGCCGCTGGTGCCTTCGTGGACGCGCTCGCTGAAGGCCGGCCTTGGGTGGCCGAAGGCCCGGGGTCCCGCAGCGTCAGGGCCGTGGCCGCTAACGCCACGAGCACGAGGCCGCCGGCACCGAGGGCGAGCGGCCCGAGGCGACGAGTAGCTCGGGTCGCCGCGTCCCTGCTGTCGGGACGGTCCTTGTCGCCCCGGCGCGGTCCGGTGGCGATTCGCCCTGTGGCGAGATCGCGCTCTGCCGGGACAAGGCGTGCGGGATCGATGGTGTCGTAGATACCCACCCTGAGACGGTCCTTGGACATGTCAGGGCATGCTGGCCGGGGACGAAACCGAGCGTGCCGCAACGGTGCCGGCGGTTGGCCTCACTTCATGCCTCCTGGTCTGTTGGGTCCGTCGGGTCGGAGGTGGGGTCCGCGGTGTGCAGACGAAGAGCCACCTCGTCGCCACTGATGTCGACGGCCTTGTCGGCCACCTTCTCTGCCAGGGAGGCGCCGGCGGAGATCACCGTCGTGGCACCGTCGGTCAGCACGGTCGTGACCGACCCGGCGGCTGCGGGCGCTGCGACTGCGGCGGCTGCGCCTACGTCGCGCAGGGCGCTTAGCTCACTAGAGGTCATGGTTCCCTTTTCACCCATCACGCACTCCTTCGCTTGTTCATGCTGTCTCGAGGCACCGTACGGTGACGAGTTAGCCGATCCTTGATCGGACTGTCGAGGCGACCCGCGTCAAGGGCCGCCACGAACAGATGGTTGGCGTGCATCGGCACCACCGCCATCACGCCGGGGTCACCGCACTCCCAGGCCACGAGATCCCACGTGAGCCACCGTGCGTGCGCGGGGCCGAAGGGGCGCGTTCTCGATGCGAGGTCTGGCGCGCGCGGATGGGACCCGAAGGGGTTGACCGAGCGGGGTTGATCGACGTCGCGACGCATCAGAAGACGATCGACCGACGCGGTGGGAAGGCCGGCTGCCGCTGCGTACCGGCGGGCCTCGTTCCAGGTCCGTGTCGCGGACCGTGCCCCGCCTGTTCCCTCGAGCGGACAGTGGTGCCCGAACCGTTCTCGAGCGGGCGCCCACGTCGTCCCGGCACGGGGCAGCGACCGCCATCCCGCGGCCCGCGAGGTGTCCGAGCACATCAGCACGAGACCGACCCAGGCCACGACCGCCCGGTGCAGTGTTGGACCATCGAGATGATCCAGGCAGACCTCCAGCCGGTGCCTTCGAGGACGAATTAACACACCCGACACCCCCACACCCAGCAGCAGCGCGAGCGACAACCCGCACCTCTCCCGCAGACGCCTGGCCACAGCGATGACGTGGTCGTCATCGACGCAAACGCTGACGTGCGTGGACCACCCCTCAAGGCGGACGTCCTGCACCAGAGGGCGGAGTCGCTCGTGCAGGTCTGAGCGCGCCTGGAATAGAGCCGCATCGAGATCGTCCAGCGTCCCCGGACCAAGGACCAGCGGCTGTGTGACCGTCTCTGCCTCCCACCCGTCGACGGTGAGAACCGTGCCAGCCTCTGTCATGACCGCCGCTGGATCGCCCGGGAAGAGCCGCACCAACCCATTCGTCGAGCGATCGTGAAGGGCCCGGTAGTCGACCCGCCCGGACTCGCCATGGACGCACCACTCCTGCTCGACACCGACCACAGTGCCGCGGGCAGGCAGCGGGCCGAGCACGCGCAGCAGCTGATCCTGACGACGGAAATCAACCAGCATGCGGGCCCCGTTCCGAGACTGTGGGTGTCCGAACGCTACTGATCGTTGGGCAGTGTGTACGCCAAACGGCGAAAGACGCGATAACCCCGCCTCACCCGGCACGTTCGGGCTGCTCGGACGTGGTTCAGGACGGTGCGACCAAGGGGAAGCGAACCCCAGACTTTCTCATTGCGAACGCTCTGACCTTCACCCCGAACCGTGGAGGTCATCTATGCCGCCTCGGTCTTGAGGACGGCAGCCCTTTCGCAGTCGACGGGTGACATCATGGAAGAGAACGAGTGCCGGATGAGTTTCTAGATGCCGCTGCATGGTTCCAAGACAACCCCACGGGCACGGCCGGGGTCGCGGTACTCGTTGCGGGAGC
>JBDTAU010000305.1:0-4689 GCA_039924465.1 Dermatophilaceae bacterium | reverse complement strand
CGGCCGGAGACGGTGAGCCGTCCGACCGGGCCGAGCAGTCCCATCACGGGCAGCGGCGCGCTCACCGTGATCTCGATGACGGACACGCCGCCGACCGTGCTCTGCCGCGCACCCACCTGTTGGCCATAGGCGTCACTCAACCCCTCGCGGATGAGCGCCTTCGTCCGCTCGACACCGAGCGCCTGGCTCGAGTCAGCTCGGGCGGCGTAGCGGGCGCCTTCAGAGGCAGCCGAAATCAGGGCGTTACGGACGTAGAGGGCCAGCCCGACCTGGAATACGGCCATCGCGACGAAGACGAGCAGGCCCGCCACCATGACGAACTCCGCCACCGCGGAGCCTCGCTCGGCGTCGGCAAACCGGGTGCGCAGGCTGGCGCAACGGGTGTGGATCGCGGGCCGGGTCCGGTTCGCCGATGGGGCGCGGCTCGCCTCCCAGGTGCTCAACTCAGCCCTTGGGCCCATCGACGCTGCCGATCGCGTCGGCGAACATCTGGAGCAACCGGTCACCGGCGAACTGCCAAAGGACCGTGACGATGCCTGCCGTCATGAGGGTGATCAGGACCCAGCCCGGCACGTCTCCCCGGTCGCGACGGCCACCGAGTCTCGTCATGATCTTCGAGCAGATGATCTCCTGCTGGCGACGGGTGGCCTTGACGATCGTGGACATGTGGCTTCTCCTGTGGTGAGTGCGGTGCTCGCTCTGGTTGCGGTACCGCGGTCGGTGTCGATCGGTCGGACTCGTGCAGATGGTGTCGTGCGGGCAGAACATGATGGGTGGCGCCATGGTCAGATGGTGAAGTTGAGGAGGCTGAATCCGGGGTAGACCGCGAAGAGGATGGTCACGGGCAGGATCAAGAAGACCACCGGGACCATCATGAGGATTTCCTTCTTCCCCCCGGCCTCCATGAGGTGACGGCGGCCGTCCTCCCGCACGTCCTGGGCCTGAGCGCGGAGTACCTCAGCCAAGGGGGTGCCACGCTCCACTGCGACGACGATGCCGTCAACGAAGCGACTCAGGCTCATCAACCCGGTCCGGCTGGCCAGCCCTTGGAGGGCAGTAGGCAGGTTGGCGCCGGCTCGGGCGTCGGCGAGACACCGGCGCAATTCGTCGGATAGCTCCCCGTGTGAGAGCCGGCAGACCCGCTCGAGGGCCCCGATCGCGCCCTCACCGGCGCTGACTGCAAGGGCGAGCAACTCAGCCACGGTGGGGAACTCCGTGAGCATGCGTTGTTCGCGCTTGGCCGCTGATCTCGAGAGCGCGTAGTCCCGGGCGACCAGTCCGCCGATGCCGCCGAGGATGACGAGCATGACGAGACTCACCACCGAGAGGCTGCGGGCAGACAGCGCAAGGAGCAGGGTGGAAGCCAGCCCCAGCCCGGCGCCGGCGAGGCCCCAGAGGACCTGCTCGGCCCGGAAGCGTTCGACGTCGGCGGGCTGACCTGCTCGCAGCTGGCGCCGGATGACCGAGGGTGCGCCACCGAAGACCCGCTCCACCACGGCCCCGCCTGACTGCAGGTACGGAGCGATGAGCTCGCCCAGCCCGAAGGGGCCACGGGCCGGGCGCGGCTTCTCGAGCAGTCGGGATGGCCGCGGGGTGTCGCGCAGGTAGGGCTCGATCCGTTGGTCGAGTCGAGGCTGCCGGTTGGCGGGCAGCCCCGCCACGATCAGGGCGAATCCCGAGAGCAGGACCAGGCCGAGGGTGGCGCCCACCCACGACCACGGGGCCCGGGCGAATTCGGCCGCAGCACTGAGGAGTTCATTCATCGCAGGACCCGTTGCTCCTCGGGAAGCCGGCCGATCCGCATCATCAGTTGGTAGGCGATCAGGCACACCCCACCACCGACCAGGAGGATCACCCAGCCCGTCGGGCGGGAGTAGGCACTCAGCGACTCGCCCCGCATGGCCAGCATGGCCAGCACGATCCACGGCGCGGCCACCGCGAGACGGGCAGCGCTCACGGTCCACCCCTGTCGGGTCTCGAGCTCGGACCGAGTCCGCGAGTCCTCGCGAAGGAACATAGATAAAGTGCGCAGCAGCCGGCCGAGGTCGCTGCCACCGACTTCTCGGGCGAGCCGCAGCGACTCCACCAGCCGGTCCGCAACGGGGTCGCTGAGCCGGTCCTTGAGCTGGTCGAGGCAGTGGTGGAAGCGGCCCGTCGACCGGTAGTCCTGGGCGAAGGCCGCGAACGCGGGGCGCAGCTCCTCCGGGCCACGAACGGCCAGCTGGGACAAGGCTTCTGGCAGAGCGAGTCCGGCCCTAACACCGGAGGTGATGTTGTCGACGGCATCCGGCCACAGGTCCCGGAGCTTGGTTCGCCGATCTCTGGCCCGCATGCGCACCAGGGCAAGTGGCACGCTTCCGACGATGGTGGCGAAGCACAACGCGATCGGCACCACATTGACGAAGACCATCACCGCAAGGAAAGTCAGCACCGCCAGCACGACCGAGCCGCTGACGAGGTTGCCCGGCGTCACCGAGGGGTAGCCCGCCTGGTTGAGATGGTCGCGCAGATCGACCATCAGCCCGTTGCTGCGCTTGACACGCACCGAGCCGGACCGCGGCCAGAAGGACCAGTAGATGCAGAAGACCCCGGCGCCCAGCAGGAGACCGATCGCGATCGGCGACATCATCGCGAGTCCGACTGGGCCAGCAGGGCCGCCACGTCGTAACCGGCCCGCTCAAAGGCCTCACGGTGCGGTGGGAAGCCGTCCACTCGCACGAGCCGTCCGGCCTTGGTGACGAACAGGTCGGCGATCTCGACGACGTCACTCTCGGTCCGTCCCGGGACGGCCGCGATCTCACGCACCCGGCGTGTTCCATCCCGCTCCAGGGCGACGTGAATGACAAGGTCCACCGATGCTGCAACGGTGGGCACGACGAACCGTGAGCCGACGTTCTCACCCGCCAGCAGCGGCAAGGTACACATCTTGGTGATCGCCTCGCGGGCACTGTTGGCGTGGAGGGTGCACATGCCAGGAACCCCAGAATTTAGCGCGATGAGTAGATCGAGGCTCTCCTCCTGCCGCACCTCTCCGACGATGATCCGGGACGGACGCATCCGCAGCGCTTCCTTGACCAGGCGGCGCAGCGGCACCTCACCCGTGCCCTCCAGACTGGGCTGGCGACACTGCATCGCGGCCACGTCCCGGAGCGGCAGTTTCAGTTCGAAGACTTCTTCGCACGTGACGACCCGTTCCCGCGGCGGAATGGCGGCAGCCAAGCAATTGAGCAGGGTGGTCTTTCCCGCCTGAGTTCCCCCGGCCACCAAGATGTTGAGGCCACTGACCACCGCGGCCTCGAGGAAGGTCGCCGCCTGCCGGGTCACCGTGCCCAACCGGACCAAGTCATCCAGGTGATCGGCCTTGACCACGAACTTCCGGACGTTGACCTGCCAGTGCTCCCTCGTGATGTCGGGGATCACGACATGAAGGCGCGACCCGTCAGCCAAGGTCGCGTCCACGAACGGAGATGACAGGTCCACCCGACGACCACTGACCTTGAGCATGCGCTCGACCAGATCTCGGACCTCGTCCGAGGTCAGGATCGTCGACGTCAACTCCGCAGTGCCACCCCGAGCGACGAAGACTTTCGTAGGTTCGTTGATCCAAATTTCTTCGACCGTTGGATCGTCGAAGTACTGCTGGAGCGCCCCATAGCCGGCCACGACAGACAGGATCGAGGTGACGGCATGGCCGGGATCGCCGAGGGCCGGCAGGCCGCCGTGGAGGGACCTCTCGTCGTAGTCGCGCACCGCGTCCTGGACGAGTCGGCGCACCTCGACACGATCGCGAGCCGGGTCCAGACCCGACCTGCGGATCAGTTCCCGGACCTCGCCCTCCACCTGGCCGACGGCCGTCTGAGTGGTCACTGATCCCCCTGCCTCGAATTGACTTTCGAGCATCCTGCCCTGCGCAGACGCTCCCGTCGCCTCGAGATTAGCTCAGGAAGGCCCAATGGACGCCACCGAACGCAAACTGTGGATAACTCGCGTCGGTTCTGGGGGAAACAGGCCCGGTGTGCAGCGAGTCCGGGGAGCGTAGTCCTTCCAGACCGGGCTCACCGGGCTCTATCCACAGCTGTGGATAGAGCCCACCCACGGATCCGCCCATCGGCTTGCATGGGGACCACCGACGGGAAGGAACCGTGCACGTGCAGATCCGGATCAGCGTCGTCGACCCGGCACGCCTCGTGGAGCCCAGACCGTTCGACGATGCGGCCCCGAGCGAGGTGTGGGTTGATGCTGCGCCTGGTAGCAGGTTTGGCGCCGTGGCGCCCCACCTCCTCGCTGCACTGGGCCGCGACACCGAGGTCCGGTTTCTCCTCGAGGGCGACCCCGTTCCTGACGACGCGGAGTTCGGTGCTGTCCCCCTCGTGACGGGGGTCCTGCTCACGCTGGAGCACCTCACGGGCAGCTCATCCAGCGCACCCGACCCGTTGCCACGACAGCACCGGGGCAGTCTGGTCGAGGTGCAGGTCATCGGCGGCCTGGGGGCGGGCCAGTCGGTCCGCCTCGGCCGGGGTCGGCACCTCATCGGTCGTGGCCCGGCCTGCGCGGTCAGAGTCGTGGACCCAGGCGTCTCCCGGGCGCACGCCGAGATCCTCGTCTCAGACACGGGGGTGCGACTGCGCGACCTCAGGCCGACCAACGGGACGCTCGTCGACGGTCAGCCCGTGCCCCCTGCCGGACTCA
>JBDTAU010000304.1:0-2526 GCA_039924465.1 Dermatophilaceae bacterium | reverse complement strand
GGGAGCGGTTCGTGGCGCAGCGAGGTCGTCGCGGCGCCCATTCCGCCCCCGATCCAGCCGAGCAGCAGCGCAGCCACGAGGCAGATGGCGACGACGCCGGCAAAGAGAATGACCCACGTCATGGCTGGGATGACCCCTCGTGCGAGCGGATGATCTTGACCGCTTCCTCCGGGTCGTCGGTGAGGCTGAGCCGGTCCAGGTCGTCCGGGTTGATCATGCCGCCGCCCAGGACGTGGTCGCGGAGCCAGTCGATCAGGCCCTGCCAGTAGGACACGCCCATGAGGACGATGGGGAACTTCGTGACCTTCTGGGTCTGGGCCAGGGTCACCGCTTCGAACAACTCGTCCAGGGTCCCGAAACCACCGGGGAGGGAGATGAAACCCTGCGAGTACTTGAGGAACATGACCTTGCGGGCGAAGAAGTAGCGGAAGTTGATGCCGAGGTCGACGAACTCGTTGAGCCCGGTCTCGAAGGGCAACTCGATGCCCAGCCCGACCGAGGTGCCGCCTGCTTCGTAGGCGCCCTTGTTGGCGGCCTCCATCGCACCCGGCCCGCCGCCGGTGACGACGGCGTAGCCCGCTTCGGCCAGGAGCCGTCCCACCTCGACCCCCCAGCTGTAGGCCGTGGTGTCGGGTTGGGTGCGGGCCGAGCCGAAGACGCCGACCGCCGGCCCCAATTCGGCCAGGGCCCCGAAGCCCTCGACGAACTCCGCCTGGATCCGCAGCACCCGCCACGGGTCAGTGTGCACCCATTCCGCACCTTGGTCTGCGCTCAGCAGGCGCTGGTCCGTCGTCGTCTGCGGCACCTGCTGGCGCCGTAGCGTCACAGGTCCGGTCTGGCGCCGCTGGTCCGGCTTCTTGTCGGGATTCGCCTCGGTCACAGCGCCAACCCTAAGCCCGCGGTTCAGCTGCCCGTGTACACCGGCTGTTGCTTGGCCAGGAAAGCGTCGACGGCGATCCGGTGGTCTCCTGACGCTCCGGTGAGCGACATCAGCTCGGCCTCGTGGGCGAGCGAATCGGCGAGGGGGGCGCCGGAACTGAAGGCCACGGCGCGTTTGATGGCACCGAGGGCCAGCGTGGGCCCGCCGGCCAACGTCCGGGCGAAGTCGCGCACCACGGCCTCGAAGTCCTCCGCCGACACCACCCTGGTGAGCAGCCCGAGCTCGGCTGCTTCAGCAGCCGGGATGGTGCGCGGGAACATCAGCAGGTCCTTGGCCTTGGCCGGCCCGACGATGCGCGGCAGCGACCAGGACGCACCCGAGTCGCAGGACAGGGCGATCCCGGCGAACGAGGTGTTGACCGATGCGGTGTCGACCGCGATCCGGAAGTCGCAGGCGAGCGCAAAACTGAGGCCGGCGCCGGCGGCCACCCCGTTGAGGGCCGCCACCACCGGCTTGTTCATAGTGGCCAGCAGCGTGACGATCGGGTTGTAGTGATCGGTCACGGTTTGGCCGAGGGCGATGTCCCCCGAGGCCAGGCCCTGCACGTGCTCCTTGAGGTCCTGGCCGACGCAGAAGGCGCGCCCGGACCCGGTCAGGACCACGCAGCGCACGGAGGGGTCCTCTGCCACCGTGCGCAGGGTCGCCACGAGGCTGTCCTTGAGTTCGGTGTTGAGGCTGTTCATCGCATCGGGGCGATTCAGGCGCACCCACGCGACGCTCTCGCTGATCTCGAGGTCCAACGGGATGCTCACGGGTGACTGGCTCATGGACGACACTCTGTCCCATCGCCGGGGCCGAGGAAAGCGCGGGGTCGGGTCGTGCTCGACCATCCCGGATTAGGTCTCGCAGATGAGACACGGAATAATGTCCCGCAAGCACTCGATTTTCCTGTGAAAGGGGAACCATGGCAGCAATGAAGCCCAGGACCGGCGACGGAGAACTCGAAGTCGTCAAGGAAGGCCGCGGCATCGTCCTGCGCATGCCCCTGGAAGGCGGCGGCCGCTTGGTCGTCGAGATGACCCCCGGCGAGGCTGCGGCCCTGCGGGACGCGATCGCGGGCTGTGCCGGCGTCGCCTGACGTCTGTCAGCACACCAGCGATGGCCCCCGACCGACTGCGGTCGGGGGCCATCGCTTCGTCAGCGTTTGACGGCGACGAGTGCGCCCGTGCTCACGGGCAGCAAGGCAGCGGTGAACTGCTCGTGGTCGCGGATCGCAGCGGTGACCTCGCGCAGCGTCGTCGTCTCGGGGTCGCGGGCCGCGGGGTCGGACACGGTGTCGGTCCACGTCATGACGAGCGTCCCACCGGTCCGCAGCAGGCGGTTCGCCTGCTCGAGGTAGTCGGGGTAGTCGGCGACGTCGGCGAGCACGACGACCAGGTCGTAGGCCCCGTCGGTCATCCGCGGGAGCACCTCGAGGGGCCGACCTGCGATCACGCGGGTGCGCTGGTGGGCGATGCCGGCGGCGGCGAAGGCCGCACGGGCGGCCCGCTGGTGCTCCGGCTCGACGTCGATCGTCGTGAGGATCCCGTCCGCGGGCATTCCCGCGAGCAGCCACAGCCCCGAGACGCCGACCCCGGTGCCGATCT
>JBDTAU010000303.1:0-4063 GCA_039924465.1 Dermatophilaceae bacterium | reverse complement strand
GGCGCGCACTCTCATCCCCCCGGTCGTCACCGAGGGCCCGGCCCTGACCGAGTTGCGCCTGACCGTGCGCGCGTTCCTCAAGGACGAGATCGACTCGGGGACGTTCGTGCCCCACGTCGACACGTGGTTGACGCGGTGGGATCGAGACTTCACCCGCGAGCTCGGGCGTCGTGGATGGCTCGGCATGGTCATCCCGACGGAGTACGGCGGCCAGGGCCGCACCTACCTCGAGCGGTTCGTCGTCACGGAGGAGTTGCTCGTGGTCGGAGCACCCGTCGCGGCCCAGTGGGTGTCCGAGCGGCAGATCGGGCCGTCGCTGCTCACCTATGGCACCGAGGATCAGAAGCAGGCCTTCCTGCCGGGGATCAGCCGCGGTGAGGTCATCTTCGGCATCGGGATGTCCGAGCCGGACTCCGGCTCCGACCTGGCCAGTGTCCGCACCCGTGGCGAGAAGGTCGACGGTGGGTGGCGGATCACCGGGACCAAGGTGTGGACCTCGGGCGCTCATGAGGCGGACGGCTTCTTCGCGTTGGCCAGGACCGCGCCGCTCGACCCTGCACACCGCCACGAGGGACTGAGCCAGTTCATCGTCGACCTGCGGGCGCCGGGGGTCGCGATCCGGCCGATCATCTCGATGGGCGGCGAGCACCACTTCAACGAGGTGCACCTCGACGGGGTCTTCGTCCCGGACGACCGGGTCCTCGGCGAGATCGGGGAGGGGTGGCGCCAGGTGAGCTCGGAGCTCGGCTTCGAGCGCAGCGGCCCGGAGCGGATCCTCTCGACCTTTCAGCTGCTCGCCGAGTCGGCCAGCGCGATGGATGAGGGGCGGCTGCCCACTGATCCGGGGCTCGGACGGCACGTGGCTCGGGTCGCAGCTTTGCACCAGATGTCCTTCGCCGTGTCGACCGCGCTTGAGTCGCAGGCCAATGCGGACACGGCGGCGGCCCTGGTGAAGGTCCTCGGGACGACGACCGAGGGCGACATCGCCGACTACATCGACACCTTGACGGCCTCCGGGTGGGTCGAGGACGAGGAGCTGTACGCGTTGCTGCGGGCCGCGATCATGCAACGGCCCGGCTTCACCCTGCGGGGCGGGACCAACGAGATCCTGCGGGGCGTCATCGCCCGTGGACTGGGGATGCGCTGATGGCTGGCTCGTTCGAGACTGCTGGCACGCACGACCCCCACGCTCTGGTCCAGTCGACGACACCCGACCCCGACCTCGTCGAGATGCTGACTGACCTCTTCGCGGACTACCGGCAGACGCGTCCCACGCCGAGCGCGATCATCGACTTCGACCCCGCCCTGTGGGGCCGACTCGAGGAGCTCGGACTGACCCGCCTGACGGCCTCGGAAGCCAGCGGCGGCAGCGGGGCGAGCTGGGTGGAGGCAGCCGCCCTCCTCGGGCTGGCCGCCGGCGCCGCCGCCCCCGTGCCGCTCGCCGAGCACGACATCCTGGCCGCGTGGCTGCTCGAATCGGCTGGCCTGCCCAACGACGGTCGGTTGCGCACGGCCTGCCGCCCCGACCCGGCCGGGAACGCGCTCAACGTGACCTTTGGTCGCGACGTCGCCTCGCTCGTCGCGCTCTGGGAGGACGGCGAGCAGTGGCGGGTCGCGGATGTCCCGGCTGACCGCGTGCGGATCACCGAGCACCGCAACCTCGCTGGGGAGCCGAGCGACACGGTCGAGTTCGACCTCGCCGACCTCGGGTCAGGGGTGGTGGTGCCGGATGACATCGGCGACCAGTTCCACCTGCGGGGTGCGCTCGCCCGCTCGGCCCAGGTCTGCGGCGGTCTCGAGCGGATCCTCGAGCTGGTGCTGACGCACACGGCGGAGCGGGTGCAGTTCGGGCGACCGATCGGCCGGTTCCAACTCGTGCAGGGACTTGTCGCTGACCTCGCGGCTGAGGCGGCGCTCGCCCGAGCCGCGACCGATACCGCTGTGGCCCGGGCGGCGGCGTCGGACTGGCAGGACCCGGGCATGCTCTTTGCCGTCGGCGTCGCCAAGTCGTGTGTCGGCCATGCCTCGTCGGTCGTGGTGCGCAATGCCCATGAGGTCCTCGGCGCCATCGGCACGACCGTGGAGCACGAGTTGCAGCTGCTCACCAAGCCGGTACTGGTGCGTCGAAGCGAATTCGGCTCGGTCCATGAGTGGGACGAGACCCTGATGCGCCTCGCCGCGTCGGCCGGCCGGGACCGGCTCTGGTCCTTGATCACGACCGGCCGCGCAGCAGCCCAGCCCTGACCCCGCAGCAGCCCAGCCCCTCAGCAGCCCAGCCCCTCAGCAGTCCAACCCGCAGCAGGCCAACCCGGCCCCGCCCCAGTTCCCAAGGAGATTCACGTGAACGAGATCGACTACGCCGTGCAGGACCGGGTTGCCGTCATCACCCTCTCGGCACCGGAGCGCCGCAACGCCATCTCGGTCGAGATGGCGGCCGGGCTCGTCGAGGCTGCTGACCGCGTCGAGAGCGACCGTCAGGTCGGGGCGGTCGTCGTCACCGGAGGAGCGCACTTCTGTGCCGGTGCGGTGCGCAGCGTGCTGGCCGACACGGGCGCCGATCCGGTCGAGGACACGAACTACCGCAACCTCGGGGCGGTCTATGAGGCGTTCACCCGGATCGGCAGCATCGGCCTGCCCACGGTCGCGGCGGTCCGCGGTGCCGCGGTCGGGGCCGGCCTCAACCTTGCCCTGGCCACCGACGTGCGCATCGTCTCCCGGACAGCGCGCCTGCTGCCCGGCTTCTCCCAGATCGGGATCCACCCCGGCGGCGGCCACTTCACCCTCCTGGGCCGGGCCGGCGGCCGGGAGGCTGCTGCGGCGATGGGTCTCTTCGGGGAGGAGGTCAACGGGGACCGTGCCGTGAGCCTCGGGATCGCCTGGGCGGCCTACCACGACGAGGAGGTCGAGCCGCGTGCCATCGAGATGGCGGCGCGAGTGGCCAAGGATCCCGAGCTCGCGCGCCGGGTCGTGGCCTCGTTCCGGCGCGAGACGGTGCCGGGCGGCATCCCGTGGGACGTCGCCGTCGAGCTGGAGCGCTCGCCGCAGATGTGGTCCCTGCGGCGCAAGCACGACAGCTGACGCGACCTCGACCTGCGCCGCGAGCGTGGCGTTTACCGCTTCCGCAGGCCAGGTGCGAGGATGAGCCGGCTGCTCAACGTCCACCCGAAGGATCCCATCGTGCTCTCGACCTACGCCCCGCTGTTCCGGGTGCCTGGCGCGAAGAGATTCATCACAGGAGGGATGATCGCACGCTCGGCCGGGGCGATGTTCGGCGTGGCTGTCGTGGCGATGATCGCGGGCCGCCGGGGCTCCTATGAACTCGCCGGGGCGGTCATGGCGGTGGGGATGCTCGCGCTCGCGCTGTTCGCTCCGTTCCTCGGGCGGCTCGTCGACCGGCACGGCCAGCGCCGCGTCGCGATCCCATTCTTCCTCTGGTCCGGCTCCTGGGCCGTGCTGACGATCGTGGCGTCGCTGCGGGACTGGCCGGCCTGGGTGCTGTTCATCACCTTCCCGCTGTGTGGCGCCATCCCCAACCTCGGCACGATGGCGCGGGCCCGGTGGTCGCACATCTTCCGCGACGACCCCCGGAGCCTGCACACGGCGTTGTCCTTCGAGCAGGTCATGGAAGAGGTCACCTTCGTCATCGGCCCGGTCCTGGCGATCTGGCTCTCGGTCGCCCTGTTCCCGGAGGCAGGCTTCGTCTTCGCAACGGTCTGCTACGGCGTCGGCGTGCTGATCTTCATCTCCGCGCGCTCCACCGAGCCGCCGATCGTCCCGCACCACGAGCGTCCGGCTGGCGGCGCCCACCGCAACCCGGGCCTGATCCCCCTCGCGTTCATCATGACGATGACCGGTGTCATTTTCGGAGTCAACGAGGTGGTCACGCTCGCTGTTGCCGAGCATGCCGGCCACAAGGCCGCCGCGGGGCCGATCCTGGGCCTCTATGCCGTCGGGTCGGCCCTGTCCGGGCTCGTCTTCGGGAGCATCTCCCACGGCCGCAGCCTGATCAAGCTGCTCCTCGCCGGCACCCTCGGCATGGTCATCCTCGAAGCCCCGCTGCTCT
>JBDTAU010000302.1:0-2509 GCA_039924465.1 Dermatophilaceae bacterium | reverse complement strand
GGACCTGCTCGAGCTCGGCCGCGAGCAGCTCCACCCGGTCATCTGCGGTGACGAGGTCGTCAAGCCGGGCCGCCGCCTGTTGCGACCAGGCCAGCACCTCGTCGACGCTCTCCCCGTACTTCCGGGTGAGCGCGCCGAGGGCGGCCCGTCGCTCCTGGACGACCGTGAGGCGCGCCGGGTCGGCCTCGAGGTCAGCGAGGTAGCCAGCCAGGTCGGCTGCGACCTCGGAGACGAGGACTCCGACTTCCTGGAGCCGCCCATCGAGGTCCCCGAGCCGATCGTCGTGCCCGGCAGCAGAGGCGAGGGCGGACCGCGCCGACCCGATGAGGTCCCCTGCAGCAGGAGGGGGCGGAGCGGCATACTCATCCCCGCTGAGGTGAGCCAGCGCCTGACCTGCGGCCAGGCGCAGGGCATCCCCGTGGGCGAGCTGCTCATCCTCCGCGCGGAGCGCAGCGTCCTCCCCCGGCTGCGGGTCGACAGCCTCGATCTCTTCGAGGGAGGCGGTCAGGGCATCGATGTCGCGGGCGCGTTCGCGGCCGAGGGCCACCAGTCGCTCATGCTCCGTGCCGATGGCACGCCAGCGGTCGTAGCTGGTGGCGACCTGCTCGCGCAGGGCCAGCAGCGCCCCTCCGGCAAAGTCGTCCAGCACGGCACGGTGGGCATCGCCCTGCTTGAGTCGCCACTGGTCAGCCTGCCCGTGGACCGCCACGAGGAGCTGCCCGAGGTCGCTGAGCACGCTGATCGGAGCCGTCCGGCCACCCACGTGCGCCCGCGAGCGACCGGATGCCGAGATCGTTCGGGAGATGACCAACTCCCCGCCCTCGTGCTCGGCCCCTGCCTCCTCCGCCCGCGCCAGCGCTGGGTGGCCCTCCGGCAGTTGGACGACACCCTCGACAAACGCCTGGTCGACACCGGTCCGCACCAACCCGGAGTCGGCCCGCTCGCCCAGCAGCAGACCGAGTCCGGAGACGACCATCGTCTTGCCGGCGCCCGTCTCGCCCGTCAGGACGTTGAGTCCGGGGCTGAGGTCGAGCACGGCGTCATCGATGACGCCGATGCCGCGGATACGCATCTGGCTGAACACGGGTCCACCCTACGGCCGCACGGTCGCCCCTCCGGGACGTCGCACGCCTCAGGCCGGGGAGCCGTCCGGGTGCGAGGAGCCGCGCCACCCGGTGACGGGAAGATCGAACTTGGCCACGAGCCGGTCCGCGAAGGGGGCGTCGTTGAGCCGAGCGAGCCGGATCGGGCGCCACCCCTTGCGCACCTCGACCCTCGTCCCGGGAGGCAGGTCGACGTGCCGCCGGCCATCGCACCACAGGACACCAGCCCAGTCCGTCGACTCCCGGATCTCGATGGCGACGTGAGTGTCCGGGCCCAGGACGAGGGGGCGGGCAAAGAGCGCGTGCGCCGAGTTGGGCACGAGGAGCATCGCCTCCACCTGGGGCCAGACCACCGGTCCGCCGGCCGAGAAGGCATACGCCGTGGACCCGGTCGGGGTCGAGACGATCATGCCGTCGCATCCCCAGCTCGACAACGGTCGGCCATCCACCTCGAGGGTGATCTCGAGCATCCGCTCGCGGGCGGCCTTCTCGACGCTCACCTCGTTGAGCGCCCAACTCGTCGCGAGGAGGTCGCCGTGGTGCCACGCGTCGACGTGCAGGGTCATCCGCTCGTCCACGTCGTAGCGTTGTTGCGCGATGTGTTCCACGGTCGCGTCGAGGTCCTCGCGCTCGGCCTCAGCGAGGAACCCGACGTGCCCGAGGTTGATGCCGAGCAGGGGGATGTCAACGCTGCGCGCGAACTCGGCGCCTCGCAGAATCGTCCCGTCCCCACCGAGGACGAGGACCAGTTCACAGCCCTCCGCCACCTGCTCCTGCGCGATGTGGACCCGGGCGGAGTCCTTGAGGTCCATCGCCTGAGCTTCCTCAGTCTGGAGCGAGACGTCGATCCCGAGCGAGGTGAGTCGCTCGATGACGCCCTTGGCCACGTTGAGGGCCTCAGGTCGCCGCGGGTGCGCGACGAGCAGGATCCGGCGCGTCACGAGGCTCCCTCCGTGCTGGCATGGCGAACGATCGCGTCCAGCATGTCATTGTCCACGAGGGAGTGACTCAGCCGCCCCACCTCCTCGGCCCGAATGAGCCAGTAGAGGAATTCACGGTTGCCGTCGCCACCGGTGATCGGGCTGGGCGCAGCACCGAGGAGGATCAGCCCCAGGCTCTCGGCGTGGTCCCGGACCTCGTACAGGACCCGACGGTGTTCGCGGGCCGATCGCACCACCCCGCCGTGCCCCAACCGCTCCCGGCCCACCTCGAACTGAGGCTTGACGAGGACGACCAGGTCACCGCCGGGCGCCACGAGCGGCAGCATCGCGGGCAGCGCGAGGGCGAGCGAGATGAAGCTGAGATCGGCGACGACAACCTCGAACGGCGCGCCGAGCTCCCCGGGCGCCACGTCCCGCACGTTGGTCTCCGGCAGATCCCGCACGCGGGGGTCGGCCGCCAGCGCG
>JBDTAU010000301.1:0-3134 GCA_039924465.1 Dermatophilaceae bacterium | reverse complement strand
GCAGGCAGGAACTCCCCCGAGAGCACGTCCGCCTCCAGCTGCGCGATGCCGGCCAGCATCGCGGCCAGGTCGTGGTCGGACAGGAGCCCTGCGGCAGACAGCACCCTCGCGTGAGCTCGGGAGCCCGCCAGGTCCTGGGGGGCTAGCCGCCAGTCGAAGTGGGTGCTCTTGGACAGGGCGGCGAGCGCCTCGTCCGGGCCCCCGGCGAAGCGACCGCCCCACAGGCTGATGGACGGTGAGTCGGGCTTCTGACGGTCGGTCGTCATGGACGGTTCGCTCCTGGTGCTGGGGTGTCAGTCGTGGGGTTCGATGGTGTCAGTGGCCGGGCCCGACGGCTCAGTCACCTGGCCCGAAGGCTTCAGTCACCGGGCCCGACGAGGTCGAGCAACCGTTCGGCGAGCGCAACGGCCACCTCACGGGACGGGGCGATGAGCAGGATGGTGTCATCGCCCGCGATGGTGCCGAGCACATCGGGATCACGCGTCTGGTCGATGGCGGAGGCCAGGTAGTTCGCCGCGCCGGGGGGCGTCTTGAGGACGACCAGGTTGTCCGCGGCAGTCGCGGACACGAGCAGTTCCTCTGAGGCCCGCCGCAGCCGTGAGGTGCCGGCTTCCCCACCGATGCTCCCGACCGGGGCCAGCTCTCCTCCCTCAGTGGGAACGGCATACGTGAGGGAACGCCCCCGGCGCACCTTGATCGCGCCGACCTCGACGAGGTCTCGGGACAGCGTCGCCTGCGTCACGTCGATGCCGTCGGCGGCGAGCAGGTCGGACAGCTCACCCTGGCTGCGCACCTCGTGCTCGCCGAGGAGCTCGACGATCCGTTGTTGCCGCTGGGTGCGGCTCGCGGTCGCGCTCATGGGTGCGCCGCCTGCCGCAGGATGTCCGGGAGCGCGTCGATGAACTGCGTCAGCTCGGCCTCCGAGAGGATGAGCGGCGGGGCGAGTCGCAGCGCCGTGGGGGTGACGGCGTTGACGATGAAGCCGGCGTCGCGAGCCGCGATCGCCACCGCGGGAGCAGGTGGGCCGCTCAGTTCGATCGCACGCAGGAGGCCACGTCCCCTCGTGGCGGCCACCCCATCGATCTCGAGCGCCTCGATCAGGTCGCCGACCCGGATCGCGTTGTCGAGCAGCCCATCCCCCTCGATCGTGTCGAGGACCGCGAGTCCGGCCGCACACGCCAGCGGATTGCCGCCGAACGTCGTCCCGTGCTGTCCGGCACCGAGCAGTCCAGTGACGTCGGCTCCAAACGTGACCAGGGCCCCGATGGGAACACCACCCGCGAGGCCCTTGGCGAGGGTCATCGCGTCGGGCACGATCCCGCTCGCCTGGTGCGCGAACCACTGACCGGTGCGACCGACGCCGGTCTGGATCTCGTCGACGATGAGCAGAGCGCCGTGCCGGGTCGTCAGCTCGCGAGCGAGGTGCAGGTAGTCGTCGGTGAGGGGCCGCACCCCGGCCTCGCCCTGGATCGGCTCGAGGACCACTGCGGCGACGCTCGAATCGAGCGCCGCGCGGAGGGCCGGGGCGTCGTTGGGCGGGACGAAGACGACCTCGGGGATGAGCGGTTCGAACGGCTCACGGTAGGCCGCCTTGTGGGTCAGGGCCAACGCTCCGGTGGACCTCCCGTGGAAGGCGCCCTCCAGCGCGATGATCCGCCGTCTTCCGGTCCGTCGCGACAGCTTGATCGCTGCTTCGATCGCCTCCGTCCCGGAATTGGTGAAGAACACCCCCGAGCCGTGCGGGGCACCGGCCAGGTGGAGCAATCGCTCCGCGAGCCGGATCTGGGCCTCGCTGGTGAAGAAGTTGGAGATGTGGATCAGTGATTGCGCCTGCTGGGTCACGGCGCTCACCAGCGCGGGGTGACCGTGGCCGAGGGCGTTGACCGCGATCCCCGCGAGCAGGTCGAGGTAGCGGTTGCCGTCCACATCGGTCACCCAGCAGCCGCTGCCCGAGGCCAGGACCAGTTGCGGCGTGCCGAAGACCTGCACCATCGAGTCGGCGTAGCGACCGAGCAGGTCAGCTCCCTCACTCATGCGTTCTCCTCGACTTTCTCTCCGGGCCCTGCGGGCGGGTCAGGCTCTTCGGGCCGGTCGGGTAGCACCATCGTGCCGATGCCTTCGTCCGTGAAGACCTCGAGCAGGATCGAGTGCGCCGTGCGCCCGTCGACGACGTGCGCCTGGGGCACGCCACCCTCGACGGCACGGATGCAGGCCTCGAGCTTGGGCACCATTCCGGCGTCGACCCGGGTGAGCAGGTCCCGGGCTGCGGTGGCGTCGATGCTCGACAGCAGCGAGGCCCGGTCCGGCCAGTCGGCGTAGATGCCTTCGACGTCGGTCAGCACGACCAGCTTCTCGGCCTCCAGCGCGACCGCGAGGGCGGCCGCAGCGGTGTCGGCGTTGACGTTGAGCACCTGCCCCTCGACGTCGAGGTCCGGTGCCACGGTCGACACGACGGGGACCCGACCAGCGGCCAGGATGTCGTGCACGGCCGAGGGGTTCACGCTCTCGACGTCACCGACCAGCCCGAGGTCGACCAGCTCCCCGTTGATCTGCGTGCCGCGCCGCCGCGCGCCGAAGAGCCCGGCGTCCTCGCCGGAGAGACCGACGGCGATGGGCCCGTGCTGGTTGAGCAGGCCGACCAGCTCGCGGCCGACCTGGCCGGTCAGGACCATCCGGACGACGTCCATGACCTCCGGGGTGGTGACCCGCAGCCCGCCCTTGAACTCGCTCTCGAGGCCGAGCCGGGCGAGCATCGACTTGATCTGGGGGCCGCCTCCGTGCACGACGACGGGGCGCAGCCCGGCGAAACGCAGGAAGGCGATGTCCTGGGCGAACGCCTTCTTGAGCGGTTCGTCGAGCATCGCGTTGCCGCCATACTTCACGACCACGAGAGCGCCACGGAAGCGTTCGAGCCACGGCAGGGCCTCGACCAGCGTCTGCGCCTTGCCCGCCGCGACCCGGATCGCGGCCGCATCGATGAGGCCGCGCAGGTGCGCTGGACCGTCCGGCTGGGCGGGCACCACTGGGGGCACCGGGAGGGGGAGGTGCAGCGGCGTTGCTGGTGGGGTCACCCCGGCCGTGGGGTCGGTGACGGTCATGTGCTGTAGGCCGAGTTCTCTTCGACGTAGTCGTGG
>JBDTAU010000300.1:0-2866 GCA_039924465.1 Dermatophilaceae bacterium | reverse complement strand
GCCGACATATCGACTGCGCCGGGGTGGTCAACACAGACGGCCTTGCCGTTGCACTGCAGCGGGGGCGGGTTCTTGAACAGCGGGACCGGCACATACAGCGTGTCGAAGTTGGCCTGTGCGACCCCCGGCGCGGATGAGACCCGACCGGTCAGGCCTGAGGGAGGGTTCGCCGGCGTCGGGGTGGTCACCCCGGTGCCCGGGCCTGCCCCGGCCTCGCAGCCATTAGCCGCGTGAGACGGGTAATCCAGCGAATCGCAGACGAAGTTCATCGAGTAAAGCAGATCGACGATCGAGTGGTCGTAACCGCCGAAACTCTCACCGACACTGGCCCCGACACTGGCGGGGTAGCCAGCCGCAGCCGGCGTATCGCCGGTTGCGTCCCCACAGGTAGGGGTGTCGTAGGTGCACCGGGCCAGCAGGGGGTCGATCGTCGTGCCGGCATCACTGCCCGCGTTTGGCGGCGCAGTGTCTGCCAGCGACCCGGCGTGTCCCGACGTCGAGCCAACAAGGGAGGCTGAGACGTGTCCGGTGCCATCCTGGACGGAGGCCCCGTACCCGACAAATCGCGGCGCCGCCTGAACCTGCACCGGTGAGGCAACTGACAAGGCCGCGGCAAGGACTGCGACGGCAGCGAGCACAGGGCTCCGATGATGCACGCGGCGGTGTCTCCGTTTGAAGGTGCTGGCCCCCTCGGCGTCGGCAGCCAGGTGGTGGCGGTGAGCGGTGGGTGAGTAGAACATGGCGTGCCTTCTTAGAGTCAAGAAAGAATCAGATGTTGGGGGAGCAACCGCTTCTAGTGGTCATAACGTTGTCCTCTAGAACTCTCTCAGAATCCGGCAGGTCGTGACCGTTGTCAAGAGCCCGACGAGACCTAAGCGGCGACGCTGCCCTTCGGCGGGTTCCTCTTCACCGCACGCACCTCACCGGCATGTTCCGAACAGCCGGAATCGTCGTCCGGCCCGGATCAGCCCGGAAAGGCTGTTGGGGCTCTACCTGAACCCGCCCGAGTGGGCCGCGGTGTTCAGTTTCGATGAGAAGACCCAGTGCCAGGCCCTGGACGCGGCCCAGCCATCGCTCCCGATGAAACGCGGCCGGGGCGCGACGATGACCCACGACTACAAACGCAACGGCACGATCGACCTGTTCGCTGCGATGAACATCGCCACCGGGCAGGTACACACCCACCTGCGCAAGGGCCACACCGGCACGGACGTGCTGGCCTTCTTCAAACAGATCGACAAGACCGTCCCGAAAGACCTTGCGGTCCATGTGATCCTGGACAATCTGTCCGCGCACAAGACCCCGGCGATCAAAGAATGGCTGGCCCATCCGAGCCGGGCCCGCTGGCACCTGCACTTCACCCCGACCTCGAGTTCGTGGGTCAACCTGATCGAGCGGTGGTTCAAGGAACTGACCGACAAACTCCTACGCCGCGGCACCTTCGACAGCGTCGCCGCCCTCACCGAGGCCATCACCGTGTGGGCCGAACACTGGAACAGCGACCCCAAGCCCTTCCTCTGGAAAGCCACCGCCGAAGACATCATCACCAAGGTCTCCGCGGCCGAAAAAACCCTCCACCGCGTCAAATCACCGACGGACCACTTGGACGCCGTCCTGGCCGTCCTACAGCGGACTGAGCGGCGGGTCTGACCCTGACCACGCGATGCGAGGCTGCAAGAGCGTGCCCCTCGGGCATAACGAGAACGGCTGACCCACCCGAACTGCATCACAGAACTTTTACGACACCTACAAAAGTGCGCTTTCGACAACTTCGCTGCTTCTCGACACCAGTCAGGCGGAGCCGTAGTGCTGGTGCAGCACGCCGTTGTCGTAGCCCTCGTGCGCCTTGAGGGTCAGCAGGGTCGGGTCGACCCCGTCGTCGAACAGCCGCCGACCGGTGCCGCGGGCGACCGGGTAGACGAAGAGGTGCAGGTCATCGACCAGCCCGTCGCGGAGCAGGGCCCGGACGAGGGTGCCGCTGCCGGAGACGTAGAGCGCGCCGTCGCTCTCCTCCTTGAGCCGACGGATCGCCTCCGGGTCGTACGCCATCCGGGTGCTCGGCCCCCAGTCCACGTCAGGGTCCTGCGAGCAGACGACGAACTTGTGGGTCTCGTTGAAGAATGGCGCCCCGGGGTCGTCGGCAGCCGAGCGGGTCGACCAGGCGGGAGCGAACATCTCGTACGTGCGCCGCCCCAGCAGGATCCCCGTCGCCGAGCCGGTGATGCCGCCCAGGGTCTCCCCCATCGCGGGGTCGAAGCCGTAGTCGAAGGTCCAGCCCGGGTCTTCGAAGACTCCGTCAAGGGCGACGAACTCGTGGACAGCGATGGTTCCCATGGGCACACCGTGGGGGAGAACGCTTACCGGGTCAAGTCAGGCAGGCGCGGCGCCACGCCGATCACGCTCTGCGCCATCTGGTGTGACACCGTTGGGGTCATGGAGAACCACCCGATCGACGAGGCGAGGACGACGGTCCCGGTGACCGAGACCCTGCGCGAACCCGCCCACCTCGTCTCCCCCAAGGCGATCTGGATGTGGACCGTCCACGCCTCGATCGAGCTGGCCGTCCTGTTAGCCGGTCAGGTGGCCTGGTGGCTCTTCACAGACGGCCTCCGGACGTGGAACTGGATCGTCGGTGCGGCGTGGCTCGTCCTCGGGGGCGGCTATGCCGTCGTCATGCCCCGTTGGCGCTACCACGTCCATCGGTGGGAGGCCACGGCTGAGGCGATCTACACCCAACGCGGCTGGCTCAACCAGGAGCGTCGGATCGCCCCCATCAGCCGGGTGCAGACCGTCGACCTCGAGCGCGGTCCGATCGCTCAGGCCTTCGGCCTCGCCTCGGTCACGGTAACCACCGCCTCGGCAGCCG
>JBDTAU010000299.1:0-10531 GCA_039924465.1 Dermatophilaceae bacterium | reverse complement strand
CGTCAGGTTGACGCTCATCTGACCGACCCCCAGCTGATAGTCCGCCGCACCCTCGAGCGAGGTCACGACGTAGCTCTGGTCCCCGAGCTGCCACGGCCTGGTGAGATTTGCCGGGACGACCGAGGTGAAGATCGCTGCACAGATCCCGAACCAGGCAAAGCCGCCGATCCAGCCAGCACGGCGCCCGGCGAATCCGGCCAGGACGAGGGCCAGACCGAGCACTCCGAGGCCAGCCGCGATCGCGATGGACACGTAGTTGCCGCTCCACGTCCCCCCGAGCCCCACCGCCGAGACCACGACGCCGGCGACGATGGCCAGCCCGAGGGCGAGGAGTCCACCCGCGAAACCGATGCTCGGCGTCCGGTTGTAGACCGGTCTCGGGACGAAGGGCTCGCGAGAGACGAACGGCTCCGGAGAGTGCAGCGCCGCGCCCGCAGCCGCGGCCGCATTCCCGGTGGAGCGCTGCATCCCATCCCCTCCCGGTGACTGGGTCGAGTCGGGTCCGTCTGCCGTCGAGGCGGGTTTGGCCCACGGCTTCGAGGCCATGACGGTGCGCCCGGTGTCGGTGCGGGTCAGGAACCACCAGACCAGCGCGCCGAGGACGACGTAACCACCAATTTGCAGACCGCTGGTGTTCCCACCCCAGGACCCTCCACCCAGGACGGACATGGCCGTGATGACCAGGAGGAAGATCGCCCACCCCTCGCCATGCTTGAGGGCCCGCTCGATGAAGAGGTTGCCCCGCTCATCCGGCATGAGCAGGCAGAGCACGAGGTAGAGGGTGAACCCCATCCCGAAGAACATCCCGAAGAGGATGAAGCCTGCCCGGATCACGAGCGGGTCGACGCCGAGCCACCGAGCCAGTCCTGCGGCCACGCCACCGAACCAGCGCCCGCTCGACGACCTGGCGATCCCGGGGCGACGCAGTGCGTCATAGAAACCGTCCAGCCCGCCGCGCTGGTTGAAGCCCGTGTCTTTCGTCATGTCATCAGCGTGACCTGCCACCGGGAACGCAGCCATGAGGGTCGACCCTGAGTCGACCCTGATCGGACCCCCAAAGGGGGCGTCAAGGCTCGCCCCGCACCCTCGTGGTGGGTGAGGATGGAGGGGTGCACACCACTCCACCCACGGGGAAGCCCCCACCGGGGCCACCGCAGCGAGCGGTCCCGGAGCCACCCCATGTCCCTGCGGGGGCGTCTGGTCGGCTCACGGTGACCCGCCCGCCGCTCGCGCGTCGGGCCCAGGGGCGGGTTCTCGGCGGCGTCGCGGGTGGCTTGGCAGATCATCTCGGGCTTCCGGTCCGGGCCGTCCGCATCGCGTTTGCCATCACGGCCATCCCGTTCGGTGCGGGCTTCGCGGTCTACGCCTTCCTCTGGGCCACGATGCGTCGCGGAGCCGATGAACCCGATCCTGCCTTCGTGGCTGCGTCGCTCGGATCCACCGCTCGCGCCTCCGCGCCCGATTCCGGGTCAGGCTCGCCCTCGACCCCGCCGACGGTCGACCTGCGACACGTCAAGACGTGGCTGCGCAGCGGCAACGAACCTGTCCTGCTCACGCTGCTCGGGGTCATCGCCCTCGCCTTCGCGGGAGCATTGTGGCTCAGCAGCGCCGGCCTCGGCATTCATCCCGAGATCGCGCTGCCGATCATTGCGATCGTCATCGGCGCCATCTTCTTCTGGTCGCAACTCGATGACACGGACCCGATCGGTGCCCGCCGACCCGTGCGCTGGATCTGGTTGGCGATCGGCCTCGGGCTGACCAGCCTCGGTCTGGTGGGACTACTGGCCAGAGGCACCACCGTCGCAGAGTTGTGGCAGGTCACCGGCGCCGTCCTGGCCGCCCTGGCCGGCGTCACGGTGCTTGCTGCGCCGTGGATCCTGCGGCTGTGGACCAACCTCCGCGCCGAGCAGGCCGCCCGGATCCGGGCCACCGAGCGCGCCGATATCGCGGCCCACCTGCATGACTCGGTGCTCCAGACCCTGGCGCTCATCCAGCGTCGCGCCGATGATCCTGCGATGGTTGCTCGCCTCGCGCGGGCTCAGGAGCGCCAGTTGCGTTCCTACCTCTATGACGAGGATGCCCGCTCCGGAAGCCTCGGGGCGGCCCTGACCACAGCCCTCGGCGAGGTCGAGGACCTGCACGGGGTCCCGGTCCAGCTGGTCGTCACGGGCGACCGCCCGATGGACGAGCAGCTCGAGGCGCTGGTCAAGGCCGTCCGCGAGGCCGCCTGGAACGCGGTCCGGCACGCCAGCCCACCGGTGACCGTCTATGTCGAGGTCGGGCCTACCGCCGTCGAGGCCTTCGTGCGCGATCATGGCGCCGGCTTCGACCTGGGCGACATCCCTGATGACCGGGCCGGGGTGCGGGAGTCGATCATCGGCCGGATGGAACGGCACGGCGGTACCGCGCGGATCCGCAAGCGTTCTGACGGCACCGAGATCGAGTTGCGCCAGCCCGTCATGGAGGCGGACCCCTCCCCGACCGGAGCCGAGCCGAACCGGCCGAACCACACCCCAAGCGAACCCACCGGGAGCCCGCCTCCTACCAGCGGACCGACCCCCCACCCAACGCCTACGAAGGCAGCCGAGAAAGCGAACTCATGACCACACCGCGGGCCATCCGCATCGTCCTCGTCGACGACCACCACATGTTCCGCACCGGCGTGCGAAGCGAGCTGATGAGCTTGGCCGACTCAGCGGCATACAGCCTTGAGATCGTCGGCGAAGCCGGGGCCGTCGAGTCGGCCACCACGGTGATCACCGAGACGCGGCCCGACGTCGTCCTGCTCGACGTCCACATCCCCGGCGGCAACGGACGCGGCGGGGCGGATGTGATCCGCGCCTGCGCCACGGTCCAGACCGAGGCCGGCGCTCCGGTGCGCTTCCTCGCCCTGTCGGTGTCCGACGCGGCCGAGGACGTCATCGCCGTCATCCGGGCCGGTGCCCGCGGCTACGTCACCAAGACGATCAACGCTCATGAGCTGCTCACGGCGATCGGGCGGGTCGCCGACGGGGACGCCGTCTTCAGCCCGCGCCTCGCCGGCTTCGTCCTGGATGCCTTCGGCGCGGCAGCCGGGGAGGTCGCTGAAATCGATGAGGAACTCGATCGGCTCTCCGCCCGCGAACGCGAGGTGATGCGACTCATCGCCCGCGGCTACCAGTACAAGGAGGTGGCCAAGGAGTTGTTCATCTCGATCAAAACCGTTGAGACGCACGTGAGTTCGGTGCTGCGCAAGCTCCAGCTCAGCTCCCGGCACGAGCTGACCGCGTGGGCTATGGGGCGTCGGATCCTCTGACGAACCGGCGCAACGCCTGGACGATGATGTCGGGGGCGTCGGTGTGCACCCAGTGCCCGGCGCCCTTGATCGTGAAGAGCCGGGTGCGGGGGAAGATCGCCCGCATGTGCTCGCCGTCCTCAGGCGTGACGTAGTCCGACTCCCCGCCGGCGATCCACAGGGCCCTGCCGGGATAGGGCGGGAGTGCGTCGGCCTCGGAGGGCCACTGCGCGATCTGCGAGTCCACCCCCCGGGCCGCGTCAGCTGCGAAGAGGTCGAGATTGGCCTGCCAGTGCCAGGTGCCTTTGTCCCGTCGCAGGTTCTGCAGCAGGAAGGCCTTGACGTTCGGGCTGGATTCGTGGAAGAGGCGCTCCGCGTCCGCACGAGTATCGAGCGCGTCCAGCGGCAGTCCGCGCATCTGGTCGATGTAGCCCTCGAAGCGGTGCAGCGAGCCATAACTCTTGGGCGCGATGTCGACGACGACCAGCCCGCTGACCAGGTCAGGGTGCCGTAAGGCGAGCACCATCGCCGTCTTGCCGCCGAGCGAGTGCCCGACCACGACCCACGTCTCCCCCGGAGCCGCCGCGGCGAGGGTGGCGGCCACCGCATCCGCATACCCCACGAAGGAGAACTCCTGACTCCACGGAGACCTGCCGTGGTCGGGCAGGTCGACGAGCAGGCAGCGGGCGGCGGTCCCGTCCGGGGCAGCCACCGCCTTGGCGATCTGGTTCCAGTTGCGACCCTGACCGAAGAGCCCGTGCAAGAAGGCAACTCGTGGTCCAGCAGTGCCTACTGACAGCGTGTTGAGCAAGGGCGGTGCTGCTGCCGACGTCATAACCGGAGCCTAACCGTCGCAGCGCACGGCCGGTGGCCCACGCCCTCCGCTCCGAAGGGGTTCCGGCACCGCGCTGGCACCTGTCATGGTGGGTGCGTGTACCCCCGTCGCCCCCAGGTCCCGTGCTCGTGAGTGATCCAGTCCGCTATCTCAGCATCGCCGGCCCCGCCCAGGCGACGATCGAGGTCAAGCGCTCACGCTTCCGTTGTGACCTCGAACGGGTCACCGATGAGGGCTCCGCCCGCGCCACGGTCGAACGGGTCCGGGCGGCGAACCGCGACGCCCGCCACCACTGCACGGCCTTCATCCTCGGACCGGACGGCGCGATCCAACGCAGCAACGACGACGGTGAGCCGTCCGGCACAGCGGGGGCCCCGATGCTCGACGTGCTGCGCGGTGCCGGTCTCACGGATGTCCTCGCGGTCGTGACCCGGTGGTTCGGCGGGGTCCTGCTCGGCACTGGCGGTCTGATCCGGGCCTACGGTGAGGCGGTCCAGACCGCCGTCGCCTCAGCACAACTGGTGCAGGTCGAGTTGCGAACCGAGCTCTGCCTCGAGGTCGGCCCCGCTGATGCGGCCCGCGTCGAGAACGCACTCCGAGCCACCGGCGCGGCGGTCTCGGCCTGCTGGTCAGCCCAGTCCGTCGACCTGCGCCTGTCGGTGGCGCCCGACGCCATCGAGGGGTTGACCACCACCGTCGCCGCGCTGACCAGCGGCCGTGGGCAGTTGAGCGTCGTCAGGCAGAGGTGGGTCGACCTGCCACACTGATCGACCTGCCACGCTGATCGACCAGCCGCGCCGATCGACCAGCCGCGCCGACGCACCTGCCGCGTCGATCGACCTGTCCGGCGCCATCTGGGAGAAGATGGCGCCATGAGCCTGCACCTGTCCACCCGTGACGACGCCAACTCCCTGCTCGAGCGGGACCCGCTCGCCCTGCTTCTCGGCATGCTGCTCGACCAGCAGATCCCGATGGAGAAGGCCTTCACCTCCCCACGGGTACTCGCCGACCGGATGGGTGTCGAGAGCCTCGACGCAGCCGCCATCCTCGCTCTCGGCCCAGAGCGTCTCGAGGAGCTCTTCCGCACGCCACCCGCCCTGCACCGATTTCCCGGATCGATGGCCACGCGGACCAGCCAGCTCTGTCAGGCGTTGGTCGATGACTGGGGCGGCGACGCGGCGAAGGTCTGGCAGCAGGTCGAGTCCGGCAGTGCCCTCGTCCGGCGGATCGCCGGCCTGCCCGGGTTTGGTGACCAGAAGGCCAAGATCTTCACCGCCCTCCTGGCGAAGCAGCGGGGCGTCCGCCCTCCGGATTGGGAGCAGGCCGCCGGGGACTACGGCCTTCCGGGCTTCCGCTCGATCGCCGACGTCGTGGACGAGGAGTCGCGGCTCAAGGTCCGGGCGACCAAGCAGGCCAAGAAGGCCGAGGCGAAGGCGAGCGTCAAGGGTTAGCCAGGCCCGCAAACGACGCCGGCACGCCAGTCAGAGCGCCTGACGAGGCGGCGCCTCTCCGACGGTCGACGTCGCCGACACCCGGCGCCACGTTTTGAAACCTTCCCTCACGTAAGGGTAGGGTCACGTGGCGCCGCCGCAGTGGTCCACCTCCACGTGGGACGCCCCGACGCAATCCTCCAAGGGCTCAAAGGAGGTGGAAGGTGACCAGACGTCGCACCGACGAGACCGTGATGCAGATCGGCGACGTCGCCGAGCGCACGGGTCTGAGCCTGCGCACGATCCGCTACTACGAGGAGGTTGGCCTGCTCCCGGAGGCCGAGCGCAGTCCCGGAGGCTTCCGTCTCTACAGCGAGCCCGCAGTGTCGCGATTGCTGTTGATCAAGCGGATGAAGCCGCTGGACTTCACGCTCGAGGAAATGCGCGACCTCATCGAGGTCCTCGACCGCCTCGCCAGCACGCACCTGTCCGCCGCCACCCGTGAGCAGTTGCTCCAGCAACTTCGCACCTATCAGGTCCTCGTCAAGGAGAAGCTGGCCGTCCTCCGTGGGCAGGTCGACAGCGCGCAAGCCTTCTATGGCCAACTGACCACCCATGCCACCGAGGAACTGGTCTGACCCACACCCGACGCCCCAGTCGCTTTGAGCGACTGCGTCCCAGATCCATCCTCACCTGCCCGTTCACCCGCTGCTTGATGTCCAGGAGTCTTGCCCCGTGCCTCTTCCCGCCCACCTCCGTCTGCGCCCCATGAACCCGGCGCAACGAATGCCGTGTCCCGGAAGGTAGACCGCGACGCACCCTTCCCCCACGAGGCAGACGTCACGTCGGTCCGCGCCGCCCTGCGCTCACCGAGACGGCTGCGGATCGAGGTCCTCGCCGGCCTGGTCGTGGCTCTGGCGCTGATCCCTGAGGCAATCTCATTCTCGATCATCGCCGGCGTCGACCCCCGGGTCGGCCTGTTCGCCTCGTTCACGATGGCCGTGTCGATCGCCTTCCTCGGCGGCCGACCGGCGATGATCTCCGCCGCCACCGGAGCTGTCGCCCTCGTCATCGCACCGGTCGTGCGCGAGCACGGTCTGGACTACCTCATCGCCACCGTCATCCTCGGCGGGGTCATCCAGCTCGTCCTCGGGCTGGCCGGCGTGGCCAAGCTGATGCGCTTCATCCCCCGCTCGGTCATGGTCGGGTTCGTCAACGCCCTGGCCATCCTCATCTTCCTGGCCCAGATCCCGCACCTGGTCGACGTGCCGTGGGTCGTGTATCCGATGGTGGCGATCGGGGTCGCCGCCATCGCGCTCCTCCCGCGTCTCACCTCGGCGATCCCCGCGCCACTGGTCGTGATCGTCCTGCTCACGCTGTTCACCGTCGTCACCGCTGTCACGGTCCCGACCGTGGGCGACGAGGGCGAGCTGCCCGACAGCCTCCCCAGCCTCCTCATCCCGAACGTGCCCTTCAGCCTCGAGACCCTCAGGATCATCGCTCCCTACGCCCTAGCCATGGCGCTCGTGGGGCTCATGGAGTCGCTCCTGACGGCCAAGTTGGTGGATGACGTCACCGACACCCACAGCAACAAGAGCCGCGAGGCCTGGGGTCAAGGCGTGGCCAACATCATCACCGGGTTCTTCGGCGGCATGGGCGGCTGCGCCATGATCGGCCAGACCATGATCAACGTGAAGGTCTCCGGGGCCAGGACTCGCATCTCCACGTTCCTCGCCGGCGTGTTCCTGCTGATTCTCGTGGTCGGTCTCGGTGACGTGGTCGCCATCATCCCGATGGCTGCTTTGGTCGCCGTCATGATCATGGTCTCGGTCGGGACGTTGGACTGGCACAGCATCCGGCCCAGCACCCTGCGTCGGATGCCCAAGAGCGAGACCCTCGTCATGCTCACCACCGTCGCCGTGGTCGTCGTCACCCACAACCTCGCCATCGGGGTCATCGTCGGCGTCATCGTCGCCATGGTCATGTTCGCTCGCCGCGTCGCCCACTTCACCCGCGTCATCGACGTCGCCCACCCCGACCAGGACACCCGCGTGTATGCCGTCGAGGGCGAGTTGTTCTTCGCCTCCAGCAACGACCTCGTCTACCAGTTCGACTACGTCGGAGATCCGGCCAACATCATCATCGACCTGTCCAACTCCCACATCTGGGACGCCTCGACCGTCGCCACTCTCGACGCCATCACGCAGAAGTATGCCGCCAAGGGCAAGACCGCGACCGTGACCGGACTCAACGCGTCGAGCCAGGCTCGTCACGAGCGGCTCGCCGGGAACCTCTCCGGGGGGCATTGAGCGCCGCCGCCCGCCTGCGGTGATCGGAGTCGTGCGAGGGTGACTGGAGTGGTGGAAGGTCCCCCCCGTCATAGCGTGGACGATCTTCCACCGTCCCAGCGCAGCCGTCCCAGCGCAGCCGTCCCAGCGCAGCCGTCCCAGCTCAGCCGTCCCAGCTCAGCCGGTGAGGAAGCCGAGCAGGTCGGCGCGGGTCAGCACACCGATCGGATTGCCGTCCTCGACGACCAGGATCGCGTCGGCGCTCTCCAGGGCAGCGCGTGCGGCTGACACGGGCTCGCCCGCACCGACGAGTGGGAGGCCGGGCTGGATGTGCTGCTCGACGGCGTCGGCCAGATGCGCCCGCCCGGTGAAGAGGGCATCGAGCAACACCCGTTCGCTCACCGATCCGACGACCTCACCGGACACGACAGGCGGCTCAGCCTTGACGACCGGCATCTGCGAGACGCCGTATTCGCGCAGGATCTGCACCGCATCACGGATCGTCTCGTTGGGGTGGGTGTGCACGAGCACCGGCAGGTCCCCCGACTTGGTGTGCAGGACGGAGCCGACCGTCTGCTCGTCATGGTCGGAGAGGAAGCCGTAGGAGCTCATCCACTCGTCGTTGAAGATCTTGGACATGTAGCCGCGACCCGAGTCGGGCAGCAGCACCACGACCACGGCCTCCTCGGGCAGGTCCTTGGCGGCTCGGAGCGCTGCCACGACGGCCATCCCGCAGGACCCACCGACGAGCAACCCCTCCTCCTTGGCCAGGCGGCGCGTCATCTCGAAGGACTCCGCGTCGGTGACGGCGATGACCTCATCGACGACTGACGGGTCGTACGCGCCGGGCCAGAAGTCCTCACCGACCCCCTCGACGAGGTAGGGCCGTCCGGTGCCACCGGAGTAGACCGAGCCCTCGGGGTCGGCCGCGATGATCCGCACCGCACCGTCACTGACCTCCTTGAGGTAGCGCCCGGTGCCGCTAATCGTCCCGCCCGTGCCAGCGCCGGCGACGAAGTGCGTCACGCGACCATCGGTATCGGCCCAGACCTCGGGGCCGGTCGAGGCGTAGTGGCTGTTGGGCCCCTCGGGGTTGTAGTACTGGTTGGGCTTCCAGGCGCCGTCGATCTCGGTGACGAGTCGGTCGGAGACGCTGTAATAGGAGTCCGGGTGATCGGGGGCGACCGAGGACGGGCACACCACGACCTCGGCGCCATACGCCTTGAGGACGTCCCGCTTGTCCTGACTGACCTTGTCGGGGCACACGAAGACGCACTTGTAGCCGCGTCGCTGGGCGATGAGCGCCAGCCCCACGCCGGTGTTCCCGCTCGTGGGTTCGACGATCGTGCCGCCGGGCGCGATCAGTCCGTCCCGCTCGGCCGTGTCGATCATCCGCAGCGCGATGCGGTCCTTGACCGAGCCGCCGGGATTGAAGTACTCGACCTTGGCCAGGACGGTTGCCTTCACTCCAGCGGCGGCGACGACGGCATTGAGTTTGACGAGGGGCGTGTTCCCGACGAGGTCGGCGACGTGCTCTGCATACTTCACGGACCCATCCTCGCAGACGTCCGCATCCGCCCGTCCAGTCCGTATGCCGTCGAGCGCGCTTCCGCTCGTCAGTGCCGGAACTGCCGGAAGTGCCGGAAGTGTCGACCGGCGGCTACCACGACGGGTTACGGTGAAGAGCCGAACGACAACCGGGAGGGGTCAGGCATGGGGCGAGCACGACGTGCCCGCAAGATCGCACAGACGGCGGCCTACGGCGGTGGCATGGGGATGGCCGGCCTGGGAGTGCTCAGCCTGCTCGGCTACGCGGTCATCCGGGCGGAGGCGATCCTGGCCCGGGTCACCGTCGGCCAGCACGTCGAGGACGCACCGGAGGACTCGGGACGGTACGGCTTCGGGCCCGGGGAGCCGATCCAGATTCTCGTGATCGGCGATTCCGGCGCCAAGGGGATGGGCGCCGAGAACGCGCGTCAGACGATCGGAGCCATCATCGCCACCGGGGTGGCGGCCTTCAGCGGCCGACCGGTCCAGTTGACCAATGCCGCCGTCGTGGGCGCCGAGTCCCTCGATCTCGGGACTCAACTCGACGACGCCCTGGACCTGAACGCACCGCCTGAGATCGCGCTCATCCTCGTCGGGGCCAACGACGTCACCCACCGGATCGACAAGTCCGTCGCGGTCCGCCACCTCGGGATGGCGGTGCGGCGGCTCCGCGAGGCCGACGTCGAGGTCGTCGTGGGCACCTGCCCCGACCTCGGTGCGGTCGCACCTCTCGCCCAGCCACTCAAATACCTGGCCCGTCGCTGGTCCAGGGATCTGGCGGCGGCCCAGACGGTCGGCGTCGTCGAGGCCGGGGGGCGGGCCGTCTCCCTCGGGGACCTGCTCGGCCCAGCGTTCAAGGACCAGCCGACGGTGATGTTCAGCCAGGACCAGTTCCACCCGAGCGCCGCCGGGTATGCGCGGGTGGCGGCCGCGATGCTCCCCAGCGTGATCGCCGCCCTGGGGTTGTTGTCGGAGGCGGAGCAGGTGTTCGCTCGACCGAGCCTGCGCCGCGGTGAGGGCGTGGGCCCACTCACCGTCGCCGCGACCAGGGCCGTGGACCACCCAGGGAGCGAGGTCGCCCCGGCCGAGGTGGCCGGTCAGCAACACGGACCGCACGGCCGGTGGGCGACGCTGTTGCACCGCGTCCGACCGGTCA
>JBDTAU010000298.1:0-3055 GCA_039924465.1 Dermatophilaceae bacterium | reverse complement strand
CACGACTCGCCCTTGCTGCGCCCCACCCTGGAATGCCTGGGCCGGTTCGAGACCAGGTTCGGTGTGGGCCTGCCCGAGCACATCACCGTGCACCTGGACGCCGGATACGACTCAGGAAAGACCCGTGAACTGCTCGATGAACTCGGCTGCGACAGCGTGATCAGCATCAAGGGCTTCCCCCTGCAAGCCGGAGCCCGCTGGGTCGTGGAACGCACCAACTCCTGGCACACCCGCGGCTTCCGCAAACTGCAGATCTGCACCGAACGGCGACAACGCGTCATCGACGCCTACATCGCCCTGGCCAACGCCGTCATCATCATCCGACGCCTCATCCGCACCGCCTGGACCACCCACCGCTGGGACACCAGACCCACCCGCCGACCATGACCTATCCGCGCGATCTCTTAGTTATAAAGTTTCGATAGAGCCGTATAGCGCGGCGTCGCTCGACGCGCCCCCGATCAAAGGTCGACATTCGCCCCACCTCGCCATCAGCGGCGCGCGGCGGCGAATGGGGCAGCCTCGTGGGGCAGCTGGGGCTGAACGAGGCAACAGAAAAGGCCCCGACTCTGACGAGGGGGCCTATCTGTGGTGGTGCGGGGAGCCGCTTATCGGAATCGAACCGATGACCTATTCATTACGAGTGAATCGCTCTGGCCGACTGAGCTAAAGCGGCGCGTGCCGAGGCACGGAGGATGAGTATACGCACCCTCCTGTCGGCAGTGAAATCGACTGAGCAGCCCCGAAGCCTCGGTCAGCAGGCCGTGTCCCCCGTCGGCACGGTGCCGGACACCAGGTAGACGTCGACGATCTTGTCCACGCACGAGTTGCCGGCGTAATAGGTGCCATGACCGTCGTGGTCGGAGGTGACCAGCACCCCGGAGTCGAGGTCCTTGGCAAGTTGCTTGGTGCCGCCGATCGGGGTGGCCGGGTCGCGCAGGTTGCCGATGACCAGGATCGGCGCCGCTCCCACTCCGAGCGTGCTGCCCTTGTTGGCTCGGCCGGGGGCCGGCCACTTCGCACAGTTGTCGTAGAGCTCACCGGTCATCCGAGCCCAGAGCGGGTGCTGCGCCTTGGCCTTGTCCTGGACGGCGCGCAGGGCCGCCGTGTCCGGGGTCCGGGCCCAGTCGGCGCAGCGCACCGGCAGCATGGCCTGGAGGTAGCTCGTGTCCGCATAGGTGCCGTTGGTGCTGCGTTCGACGACGCTCATCGCCGTGCGCAGCAGCGTGTTGCCCGTGCCCCGGGTCAGTGCCTCGGCCAGGCCGGTGTTGAGGGTCGGCCACGACGAGTCGGAGTAGAGGCACATGAAGATGGCGAAGCCCACCCACCCCTCGCCGATCGTCTCCAGCCCGGGGGTCGTGGTGCGCAGCGGGCGCTGGTCGATCCGGTCGAGCAAGCCGACGATCTGGTCCGTCGCGGTCGCCTTGTCCTGGCCGAGGGCGCAGTCGTCCCGCGCCACGCACCAGTCGATGAAGGCGTCCATCGAGGACTCGAAGCCCTGGATGTCGTAGGTCAGCTCCTGCTCGTCGGTCTGGTTCGGTGACACGGCCGAGTCGAGGACCAGACGCCCCACCCGGCCCGGGAACAGGTCTGCATAGAGGGCACCGAGAAAGGTGCCGTAGGAGACCCCGAGATAGTTGAGTCGCTGGTCGCCGACGAGTTCGCGAATGACATCCATGTCTCGGGCGACCTCGGTTGAGGACATGTGCAGCGCCCGCTGGCCGCCCTTGGCCGCACACGACGTGGTGATCGCATCCGCATCGCCCAGCAGTTGCTTCCGTTCGGCGGGGGTGTCGGGGGTGGGGTCGTCGGCGAAGAGTTGGTCCATGTTGCGGTTCGTCAGGCAGGTGACCGCATCCGAGGCGCCGATGCCGCGCGGGTCGAAACCGATGACGTCGTAGTGCCGGCGCACGCTTGGGCTCAGGACGTAGTCGGCATATTGCGCAGACTCGATCCCGGACCCGCCGGGGCCACCCGGGTTGAGCAGCAAGGAGCCCACCTTGGCGGAGGGCTCGGTGGCAGGGACCTTGAGCAGGGAGAGCGTGAAGGTCTCACCATCGGGCGCCGCGTAGTCGACCGGGACCTTGATCGTGGTGCACTGCTGCTGGGCATTGCCAGGGCACGGCGACCAGTCGATCGACTGGGTGTAGTAGGCGGCCAAGGCCTTGGGGTAGGTGCCGGGGTTGGCGGTCGCTGGACCACTCGGAGCCGGCTGGGTGGTGGTGGGCGTGCTGCCGGGCGTGGGTGCGGCAGGAGCCGTCGTGGTGTGCGTCGGCAGCGCCATGCCACCCGGGTCGGCGTTCCTGCGCCAGGTCAAGACCGCGATCGCGGCGACCAACGCCAGCACGACCAGGGACGCGATGAGCACCCGGGGGGTGCTCCGTGGGCCCACGACCGGCGGAGACGAAGCCGGTGAAGACTGAGCCACCCCGGGTGCCGACGACCCGACGATACGGTCGACGGCGGCATACGGCTGCTCGCCGGACTGCGGCAGGTCGTCGGGGGTCGGCTTGTCGCTCAGCACTTCAAACCGTCCTTCGGGACCTGCCCCGACACGTAGTAGTTGTCGATGGCGTCGTCGACGCAGCTGTTGGACCGGCGGTAGGCCGTGTGACCGTCACCGTCGTAGGAGATGAGCACGCCGTTGGCCAGCTGCTTGCGCAGCCGCACGGACCACTCGTAGATCGTCGCGGGGTCGCGGGTCGTGCCGACCACGACGATCGGCCCGCTGCCCTCGGCCGAGATGGTGTGCGGCCCGGGCCCGCCCTTGACCGGCCACACGCCGCACGGGAGCGAACCCCAGGCGAGGAACGCACCCCAGGTGGGGGCGACCTTCTCGAACGCCTTGGCATAGCCCTCGTAGGTGGCCAGGTCGGGGCTGTCCGGTCGGTCCAGGCAGTTGACCGCGTAGATGACTTCCATGATGTTGCCGGTGTAGGTGCCGCCGGGTTTGCGTCGCGCATAGGCGTCGGCCAGCAGCATGAGCTGGGTGCCGTCGCCGGCCTCGGCCTTCTTCAGCGCATCGGTGAGGAAGGCCCAGCTGCCCTGGTCATAG
>JBDTAU010000297.1:0-7346 GCA_039924465.1 Dermatophilaceae bacterium | reverse complement strand
CTGCCGACGGCCTCCGGGATCATGGTGCTCAACGACGGCCGGACCGGGGTGCCGACGCACCTGATGCCGGCCGGTGAGCTGACCGCTCGCCGCACCGCCGGAGTGACCGGTGCCTGCCTGCGCGCGCTGGCGCCCGGGTCCGGGCACGTGGCCTACACCGGCGCCGGCGCCCAGGCCCGGTCGCACCTGCGCGTGTTCGCAGCGCTTGGCCGCCGCGACGTCGTGGTCTACGCGCGGCGAGCCGAAGCCCGTGCGGAGCTCGCCGAGTGGGCCGCGGCACACGTCCCCGACATCGACCTGGTCCTGGTCGCCACCCCCGGCGAGGCGGTCCGTGGTGCGGGCGTCATCGTCACGGGGCTGTCCATCGGCATCGACGGCACCTGGCTGGACCCCGCCGATGTGACGCCGGACGCCCTGCTGCTGCCCATCGACTACGCGAGCTCGGTCGGGCCGGACCTCGCGGCGACCGCGCTGCTCGCCTCCGATGACCTGACCCAGTTCGAGGCCTCGCGGTTGGCTGGGAAGCTCGGCAACTACCCGGCCGCGACCGCGTGGGACGGCGCCCTGATCACCGGTGACCGGCCCACCGGCCGGATCGTCTGCCAGAACCTCGGCACCGGCCTGGCGGACCTTGCCGTGGCGAAGGTCATCGCCGACGCCGCGGATGCTACCGACGCGGGAATCCTGATCGACCTGTGAGGAGCCGGGTCGAGGCGGCACCGAGGCCGCCGACCGCGAACTGGGCCGTCGGGCGTGGCCCGAGATCCTGCGCATGCTCGAAACCTCTTGAGCGGACACTCCCTCAGGACTGCCGGGGCTCCTTCTCAGCACTCAACCGTTTCGCCACGACGGCCTTCACCGCGTTCCACGCCTCAACGATGACGATGACGATGGGGATCAGCAACCACGGGTACTCCTCAAAGAACGGCTCCACGTCTCCTCCTGAATTCGGTTGGGTCACACCTGGTTCGGATCGGCAACCGCAGTCTCACGGCGGCGGGGGCAGACGGTCGATGAGCGTGACGGCACGCAGCGCGGCATACGGCCAGTTCTGGACGAGGTCGGCGACGGTCACCGTGCCGGCGAGCGGGGCAACCACCGCATCGTCGAGCGCTGAGCCGGCGATCGCGAGGAACAGCACGTGCGTCTCCCCGACCGTGGACAGGTTCACGTCGATGGGAACGGCTCGCGGGAGCCGGGCATCGAGCTCGCAGGGCAGCATCTCGCCCACGACGCCGAGGAAGTTCGTCTCCGCCCGCCATCCGGTCGGCACGGGGAGCGTCGGCACGGCGATGTTGGTCAGTGACGCCAGGTAGGCCGGCAGTTCCGCGGCGCTCGAGGCGAGCAGGCCGGCCAGGGTCGGACCGCTGCGCCAGAGCAGGTAGGCCATCGCACCTCCGATCGGCACCCGCCGCGAGTCCCGGTGGTGCAGCAGGACGTCCACGGTCACCTTCTCCCGATAGACCGTCCACTCATCAGCGACGACGCTGACCGGCTGGACCAGTTCGAGCACGTCGATCTCGGTGCCGGGCACCTCCGGCGCGAGCGCGGACTGCCAGGGAGCCCGGTAGACGGCGAGGTCTCCACTGCCATCGGTCGTCACCGAGGCGTCGGGGCCCAGTCGGGTCCCGCCGACGACGTCGTTCCACACCGCAGCATCAATGCGCGGTATGCCGCTGAGTCCCATCCCGGCACGATGCGCGGTGATCGTGTCGCCGAGGGTGTCCGAGAACGTCCCGTCGGCGACGATGTGCGGGTAGCGCCACCGGAAGGCGGTCTGGAAGGTCCACAGCTCGTAGGCGGGCGGGTTGGTCGGCGTGATCGTCGCCCGGAACGGGGGCGCGGTGACTACCGGCCATGCCGGGCGCACGACGATGTCGGGACTGGCGTGCACGACGTGCGGGGCCGAGCCGGGAGCCAGCCGTGGTGGGGCCAGCGGAGTCGGTAGCCGGCGCCGGTCGTCCTGGGCATGCACCCGCAGGTACGTGCGGCGCGGCTCGTCGTGGGCCAGGTCGACCTCCCACAGGCCGCGCGACTGGACCCCGGCCCGCAACAACCGAGGCGGGGTCGGCGCGTCGGCCGGCGGAGGGGGCGGGGGCGGAGCAGGTGGGATCGATGGCGGCGGCGGTGGCGGCGGCCAGAACTCCAGGTCCTGCACGGTGGCCTGCGGCAGCCCGTTGACGAAGACGTCCCAGGTGTGCGCGGCGCCCACCCCGCGGACCCCCTTCCACACCCCGGTCGCGGTGCCGACATAGACGTTCGTCGGGGCGCTCGGGTCGATGACGACGGCATACGCCGGGTCGAGCGGGCCCTGGGTGACGGCGGTCGCCGGCGGTGGCGGAACGTCGAGTTCGCGTCGCAACCCGGTCGCGGCCACGGTGTTCGCGCCATGGTCGAGCAGGAACACCGTGTCGACGCGCGGGTCGGCCGGGTCTCCGGTCGTCGTGACGTAGCACAGCGTGTCCGAGACCGGCGCGACGTCGGTGAGGGTGCCGCGCACCGGCAACTGCCCGGCCCCGGTGCCCCGCGTGCGGATGACGGCATCCCACGCGACGGCACTGGTCGCGACGTGCCGCACCAGTCCCTTCTCGTAGAGGGCCCAGAGCACCGTCGGCGAGGACCAGGCCAGCGTGACGACGCCGCCGAGGCCGGGGACCCCGACGGTGCGACGCGCGGACGGGTCGGAGCCACCGGGGCGCGGGTCGGTGGTCGGTCCGGCACTCGTTGGCAGCACGTGCCACGTGGTGGCCCCGTTCGTCGTCTCCGAGAGCCACACCCGGTTGGTACCGATCGCGGTGCGGGCGGCGGTGGCCGAGGTGGCGACGACGGCCATTCCCGAGTAGAAGAGCGCGGCGTCACTCTCCCGCACCCCGTCGGCGAAGGTGTTGCCGCCCGCGGTGCGCGACAACGGGTCACGGAATCGGGAGGTGGGAGTGCCGAGCCAGCCGCCGTGCGTGTACTGGCCCATCACCACGTCGCTCTGGATCGGGTGGAAGGCGCAGCCCCCGCCGTCCCCGACGAAGACCTCCTCCCACAGGGTGTCCCCGATCCGCACCTGGGCGCCATTGTCCTGAAAGCCCGTGACGACGAACTGGCTGGAGCTCGGGTGGGCGCCGACGAAGACCGGCTCGAGCGAGGCGAGCCCGGTGTGCCGCGGCGCGAACGTGTTGACCCGTCCGTCGGTGGCCGAGACGAAGACCCCGCCGTCGCAACCGACCCACACGTGCCGGTGCGGCGACGCCGGCCCGACGAGCCGGATGGCGTGCACGTCAGCGTGCACGTTGTTGCCGATCAGCCCACGACGGTTGGCCCCGTCCCCACCCCCGGGGGCGCCACCGGTCGTGGCCGACGGGGTCGGGGACCCGGTCCGGGAGACCCCGGTCGCCGGCGCGAGCGTCGTGCCGGTTCCCGCCGTCGTCTGGAAGCACCACAGCGAGGCACTCCACTCGGCGCCGGGTGTGGGCTGGACCGTGCTGCCGCCCAGGTAGATTCGGTCAAGGGCGCCGACCCGCTCCACCGCGAGCGCCTGGTCGTAGTAGCCCTGGGCCCCCCACAGGTCGTCGGGCACCCCGGTGATGATCGTCGGGGCGGGGTGGGCCACCGCGGTGTCGCCGAGTTGGCTGATCCGCCAGAGCCGGGTCAACCGACGCTTGGCCCTGCCACGTTCGCCGATCGCCCACACCTCGGTGCCCGACCCGCGGGCCAGCGTGATCCGGCTGGAGATGTTCCAGTGGCTCTCGGGGACGAGGCCGGTGATCTCGGTGCCGGCGGTCGCGCACAGGTCGTCGGTGAACCAGATGCCGAAGTCGTCGATGGCCACGACCACGCGACCGTCAGGCCCGCCGGGCAGCCACAGCACGTCGGTGAAGACGACCTGACCCGGCCCGAGCAGGTTCGTGTTGAAACCGACCTGCTTGCTCCACTCGTAGCCCTGCCGCTGCAGCAGGCTGCCCGAGGCGGCCAGCGTCTTCCACTCGCCGAGGTACACGCCGGTGGAGGTGGCCGCCAGGACCCGGTCTCGCGCGACACCGGTCTCGGTGCGGGGAGTCGAGGCGGGGTGCCGCGCCAGTCGGTAGATGCCGCAGCCCTCGAGCGCAGCAAGACCCGTGTCCGGCTGCCAGGGATTGACCCCGTCGGCGGTCGTGGTCGGCCCGACCGCCGATAGCACCCCGATCCCACCCTGCGAACTCGCGCCGGTGGGGTTCGTTCTCGGCTGGGTCTCTCCCGTGCCGACGAGCACGACATCGGTGGCCGGGGTCGGCCCGAAGTCGACGAGCAGCGCACCGCACGTCTGGGCGTTGTTCGTGCCGCCGGCGCTGCGAGCCACCTCCGCCCAGCCGCCGACCGGACCCCAGGTGCTCCCACCGTCGCCGGTGTACCAGACCCCGCCCTTGGCCGTGGCGGCGTAGGCACGATCGCCGGCGTCGGCGACGGCGAGGTCGACGACCCGGCCGGTCACCCGGGGTCGGTCGACGGCCTGGCCCCGGCGCACGATCGACGGGCCGATCGGCACCCAGCGGTGCTCATTCGTCGTCGGCAGGACCCGTTCGGTGGCCCGCACGCCGGTTCCGGCGGCGACCCGACGGGCAAAGGCATCGGCGAGCGCCGTCTGGTCGACCTCGCCGTGCATCCGGGCCATGAACTGGCCACGCTGACGGGACCGTCCGCGCTTGGCGGCCTTGCGCGCCGTCCTCGTCTGCTCGGCCGCGGCCTGCTGCGCTGCGGCCTGCTGCGATGCGGCCTGCTCCGGGCGCCGCCGCGACGGGGGCGTCATGAGGCACCAGCCCCGTCGTTGGCCTCACCGATCCGGATCCAGCCCTCCTGCACCTCGTGCGGCATCCGAGGCAGGTAGGCCGAGGTCGTCGATGCCGTGATCGGGTCGTCGCGCCACGTCAAGGGACCGGTGCGCCGGGTGAAGCGCTGCTTGTCTCCGAAGACGTGCACCTTGGGGAGGCGGATCTCGGCGGGGTCGACCAGGACCGGGCCCACCCGCATCGAGGGCAGCAGCGCCCGCAGGCCCGCGCTGACCCACGTGTCAGCCAGCGCCAACGACTTCTGCGGCAGGATTCCCGAGGTGAGGTGCGCCTTGCCTGCCGGCAGCATCAGCAGGGTCAGGCGCACCGTCTGGCCGGGCCGCACCCACAGGGTGTCCTCGGCCTCGACGTAGTCGTTGTCCAGAGGGGCGGAACTGAGCGGCTCGTTGTGGCCGAGCACGGCCAGGAATCCCTGGTGTCGGCCGGTGACAAAGGCCTGGCCGGCGACCACCTTGTCCACGACGTGGAACGTCGAGTAGTCGTCGTCGACGAAGAACCCGAGCACCGCGTCGTCGCTGCGGGTCACGTCACCGATCCGCACCGGGAAGCGCTGGTCTGCGAGCCGGGCGAACGCAGCCCGTCTGGCCTCGACCCCAGCAGGGGTCGGGACCGCAACCTCGTCGAGGTCATTCGGGGCGTCGAGCCGCAGGGTCGCCCGGACGACCGCGATCGGCCGGCCGACCAGTCCGGCGATGCTGGGAGAGCCGAGGGCGGCATACGTGTCGACGCTCCACAGGGTCGTGTCGATCGCCCGCAACAGCGCGGACAGGGTCGAATCCTTCTCGGGGACCACGCCGTTCGCCGCCCGGTTCGCCACGTCCCGGCGTACCAGCCCGGTGGCCACCAGTGCCACGTGCTGCGCGTGCGCGGGGATGTCGTCCAGCGGGCCGGCGTCCGGCGGCACGGCTCGTCCCGGCGCGGGCTCCCAGATGACCTGGTCGGTGATGCCGTCGTGCAACACCTGGCCCAGCGGGTTGCCGTCCCGGTCGAAGGCTTCGAGGGCTTCGTCGATGTGGTCAGGCAGCAGGTAGCCAGAGACCGGGCTGACCGCGAGCTCGGGGTGGAGCTGGTCGACGTAGGCCTCAGGCGCGGTCAGCGGATCGGCATCCAGGGCGACACCGGGGTCGATGAGCCGGAACAACCACCGGGCGCCGTGCAGCAGGCGGGGCCGGAGCCGGATCGTCGCCGGCGCTCCGTCCGCCTCCAGCGTCAGGGTGGTGGAGAAGCCGTCGACCGGAACCGTCTGAAGCCGACCGAACGCGTCAACGAGCCGCAGCTCAAGCAGTTCCAGGGTCCCGCCGAACAGGGTGGTCGCAGCACCCGGCGCCGGCACGAGGTTCCCCTGCCCCGGCGGGCGCACGATGTGCCCGAGGTAGCTGATCCCCAGCAGTTGTTCGCGAACGCCGTCGAGCGAGGCCGACACCGCTTCGAGCGGGGCGAGCAGCCCGGCCAGATCGGCCAGGTCCTGCTCCTCAGCATCGGTGAGCTCACCCTGGTCGTGGCTCTTCGCCCGCGCGCGTTCCGAGTCGAGCAGTCGCTGGATGCCCGCGTTGAGGGCCTTTCCCATCCCCGCATTGATCGGTGACCGGCCGGTGATCTCACGCGAGACGGCGCGGCCGTCAGGGCCGCCGTCGAGGTCGATCCCGTCCAGGGTCCAACCAGCCATGTCATCGGATCCGTCGACCTTGACCCGCCACTCGAGGAAGATCGGCACCCAGGGCTGGCGCCAGTTCGTCAGGGCGACCGGGCTGGGCGGGGTGCCCACGAGGTTGGAGAACCGGGCCACCTCGACGGCCAGGTCGCTGACGATGGAGGACGAGGTGATCCGCGCATCGGACCAGGTGTACCCGGCCTTCAGGGCACGGGTGCCCTGGGCGTGGGCCAACATCGTCACGCCACTGCCGTCGTAGGTGCCCAGCGGCCCGTGCAGACGCAGCAGCTCCGCCTGCACCCTGAACCGGGCGGCGTCGAGGTTGACCGAAGCGGTGGCACCGGCCGCGGCGAGCCAGGTGGAGGCGTAGCCGTTGAGCAGCACCGCTTCACGCACGACTGTGAGCACTTCCTCAGGGATGGCACCGGAGCCCAACGTCGGCACCAACGCCGACCCGGCGACAACTCCGTCGATGGCCGTGACCGCTTCACCGGGGTAGCGGCAACGCACGACCGACTCCCCCTCGTGCAGGCCGTCGCCGTGCAGCCGGTTGTTCGGCTTCGTGCCGCGCAACCCGAGTTGGACCGGCCCCGGACGGAACAACCGTGGCGCCGGGCGGGCCACGGTGCGGCCCTGGGGCTGCTGACTCGTCTGCGTCGAGTGGCTGGCAGAGCTGCTGGCCTTGGCCCCTCCGGTCGCCGTACTGCGCCGGAAGGTCTCGGTGTAACTGGTGCGGGCTGCGGCCTGGGCGGCCGTGGAGGACCGCAGCCCGATCAGGCCACGGTCCCAACTCACCCGGGTCTCGCCGACGTCGCTGACGACGGGTCGGTCGAACCGCTCCGCCTGCGGGGTCCGCACGCCGCGTCCCTTGCGCCCGACCC
>JBDTAU010000296.1:0-2758 GCA_039924465.1 Dermatophilaceae bacterium | reverse complement strand
ACAAGCAGGCCTTCTACGCCCGGGACCTCGCGGGGACCGTCGTCCTCGTCGGGGTGCCGTCACCCGACAAGGAGGTGACCCTGCCGATGATCGAGCTCTTTGGTCGTGGCGGCGCCCTCAAGTCGAGTTGGTACGGCGACTGTTTGCCGAGCCGCGACTTCCCGATGCTCGTCGACCTCTACAAGCAGGGGCGCTTCGACCTGGACGCGTTCGTCTCGGAGCGGATCGGGCTCGGCGACGTCGAGGCGGCCTTCGCGAAGATGCACGCCGGTGAGGTGCTGCGATCGGTGGTGGACCTGTGACCGCCACGAGCACGCGGGTCGGGAGCACCTCGGCCGGCGGGGTGCGGATCGAGCACCTGACCACGAGCGGCACCTTCAGCCTGGACGGCGGCACCTGGGACGTCGACAACAACGTCTGGGTCATCGGTGACGACCAGGAGTGCGTTGTCATCGACGCCCCGCACGAGGCGGCGCCGATCCTCGAGGCCATCGGCGACCGGACGTTGCTGGCGATCCTGCTCACCCACGCCCACGACGATCACGTCACGGTCGTGCCGGAGGTGCTCGAGGCGCACCCAGAAGCCAAGGTGGCGCTGCACCCGGACGACCTGGTGCTCTGGCGCCAGTCGCACCCGGAGCTCGAGCCGACGCAAGCCCTCGCGGACGGCGATGTCATCTCCGTCGGTGACGTCGAGCTGGTCGTGCTGCACACCCCGGGGCACGCTCCCGGGGCCTGCTGCTTCCACGCCAGTGAGCTGCAGGCGCTCTTCTCCGGGGACACCCTCTTCAAGGGTGGGCCGGGCGCGACCGGTCGCAGCTACTCCGACTTCCCGACCATCATCGACTCGATCCGGGACCGGCTGCTCACCCTCCCCCCCGAGACGATCGTCTACACCGGGCACGGCGACTCGACGACGATCGGGGCGGAGAAGCCGGGGCTCGAGGAGTGGATTCTGCGAGGCCACTGAGCCCCGAGTGAGCATCGCAGCGAGGAACGAGGCGAGGAGCGGAGCGAGTGGTGCCCGGGGGCCAGAAGGGTGAGCCACTGAGCCCCGAGGCTCACTGGTCGTGATCCGGGTAGCCGGCTCAGCGGCATACGGAATGCCGTTGGGTCGGCTGACGCCGCGCAGGGCCAGTCGCGCCCGCCAGTAGACTGCCGCGGGTGAGTCTTCAACTGTTCGACACCGCCACCCGGGAATTGCGCGACTTCACGCCGCGCGAGAACGGCAAGGTCGGCATGTACATCTGTGGGCTCACGACCCAGGGCGCCCCGCACATCGGTCACATCCGCTTCGCGGTGGCCTTCGACGTGTTGCGCCGCTGGCTCGAGTCCGGGCACGGCTACGCGGTGACTCTGGTGCGCAACGTCACCGACATCGACGACAAGGTGCTGCGCAAGGCCGTCGAGGCGGGGGAGGAGTGGTTCGCCCTCAGCTACCGCAACGAGCGGCTGACGAGCGAGGCGCTGGACGCCCTCGGGGTCCTGCCGGCGACCTACGAGCCGCGGGCGACCGGGCACGTGCCCGACATGATCACGCTGATGGAGACGCTCATCGAGAAGGGGCACGCGTACGCCGCGCCCGACGGTAGCGGCGACGTCTACTTCGACGTGCGGTCGTGGGCGGACTACGGCTCGCTGTCGAACCAGTCCCTCGATGACATGGTCGGCGCCGACGATGCCGACCCACGGGGCAAGCGCGACCCACGCGACTTCGCGCTGTGGAAGGGGCACAAGGCCGACGAGCCGGAGACCGCCTCGTGGCCGACCCCGTTCGGCAGCGGCCGCCCGGGATGGCACCTCGAGTGCTCGGCGATGGCTCGGCGCTACCTCGGGGACGAGTTCGACATCCACGGCGGCGGCATCGACCTGCGCTTCCCGCACCACGAGAACGAGCAGGCCCAGTCGCGGGCGGCCGGGCTCGGCTTCGCCCGCTACTGGCTGCACAACGGGTGGGTCACGGTGCGCGGCCAGAAGATGGGCAAGTCGCTCGGCAACGCGATGGGGGTGGGCGAGCTGCTCAAGAGCACCCGGCCTCTCGTGTTGCGCTACTACCTGACCGTGGTCCACTACCGCTCGATGATCGAGTACCACCCGGGCTCGCTCGATGAGGCGGCGGCCGCCGTGGACCGGATCGAGGGCTTCCTCGAGCGGGCCACCCGGCACGGGTCGATCAGTCCGGCGGCGTCTGAAGGGTTCCCCGACGAGTTCGTCGCGGCGATGGACGATGACCTCAACGTCTCCAGCGCCCTGGCCGTGATTCACGAGACGGTCCGGGCCGGCAACAGTGCCCTGGACGACGGGGATGCCGAAGAGGCGCTGGCTGCGGCCGGGGCGGTCATCGCGATGACTGACGTCCTGGGCATCAATCCGTTTGCCGAGCACTGGCAAGCCGGCTCCGACGGGTCCGCTGACACCGCGCAGGAAGCGCTCGAGGTGCTCGTCCGCGTCCAGTTGCAGGCCCGTCAGGCAGCCCGACAGGAGCGTGACTTCGCTCGGGCGGACGAGATCCGCGACGCCCTCACGGCGGCGGGGATCTCGATCGAGGACACCCCCTCGGGAGCTCGTTGGAGCCTGACCCATCCACCCCGTGACTCTGAGTCTCACTCCGAATCACTCATCGAATCACTTGAAAAGGCTTGACATGGCAGGGAATTCACAGCGCCGAGGCGCGACCCGCAAGAACACCAAGGGCGCTACCGTCGGATCGGGCGGACAGCGCAAGCGAGGGCTCGAGGGCAGGGGCCCGACCCCCAAG
>JBDTAU010000295.1:0-5368 GCA_039924465.1 Dermatophilaceae bacterium | reverse complement strand
TGACCGCTGGCCCCACCCGGGCCGACCGGAGCACGTCGTGGCGTCGTCGCAGCGGCACTCGCATCCCGGAAGGCCGCGCCGGCGCGTCGTCGAGGTCACTACTCTGACCCGGGTGACCCATGCGAACGCGGAGACCCTCAGCATCACTGTCACCGGTCAGGACCGGCCGGGCGTGACCGGCGCGCTCCTCGGCGCCCTCGCGGAGGTGGGGGCCGAGGTGCTCGACATCCAACAGGTGGTCGTCCACGGGCACCTCACGTTGGCCCTGCTGCTGGTGCCCGGCGAGCACGGCGAACGACTGCGCGATGCCGCGGCCGTCGTGACCCACCGGCTCGGTCTGAGCCTGACCGTCAATGAGGGGGTCGGCGACAACGCCCGCCCACACCACGGCCGGGCCGCAGTCGTCATCCTCGGTGCGCCCCTGCGCGCCCGGGCCGTCTCGCTCGTCACGAGTCGGATCGCTGAGCACGGCGCCAACATCGACCGCATCCGTCGGCTCTCGCGCTACCCGGTCACGACCGTGGAGTTCGACATCTCGGGCGCTGACGTCGACTCGCTGCGCACCGAGTTGGCGCTCGTGGCCACCTCGGAGGGCATCGACATCGCCGTGGCCCCCGGCGGCCTCGCCCGCCGCGGTCGGCGCCTCGTCGTCCTCGACGTCGACTCCACGTTGATCCAGCAGGAAGTGATCGAGATGCTCGCGGCCCACTGCGGGCGCGAGGCCGAGGTGGCTGAAGTGACGGCGCGGGCGATGGCGGGCGAACTCGACTTCGAGCAGTCACTTCGGGCCCGGGTCGCAACCCTGGCGGGCCTGCCCGTGTCAGTCCTGGCTGAGGTCCGGGCGGCCATCGTCCTGACCCCCGGGGCCCGCACCCTGGTGCGGACGCTCAAGCGGCTCGGCTTCAAGGTCGGTCTCGTGTCGGGTGGGTTCATCGAGATCGTCGGCGAGCTCGCGGCCGACCTCGACATCGACTACGCCCTGGCCAACCAGCTCGAGGTCCGGGACGGGGTCCTCACCGGGCAGGTGATCGGTGAGGTCGTCGACCGGGCCGGCAAGGCCCGCGCCCTGCGCAGCTTCGCCGAGCAGGAGGGGCTGCCACTCAGCCGAACCGTGGCGATCGGGGACGGGGCCAACGACCTCGACATGCTCGCGATCGCCGGACTGGGGGTCGCCTTCAACGCGAAGCCACTCGTGCGGGAGCAGGCCCACACCTCGGTCAACGTGCCCTACCTCGACTCGGTGCTCTACCTGCTCGGCATCACCCGGGAGGAGATCGAGGAGGCGGACGCCCAGGACGGCACGCCGACCGGGGCTACCGAGATCCCCACGAGCGGGTCACTAGGCTGACGCAATGCAGACTTCGGCGACCGACTCCGGGCCGACTGCGGGCCCGTCCACGACCATCCGCCGGACCTTGCTCATCATCGGGGGTGCGGAGGACCGCATCGGTCGCTCCGTGGTGCTCAAGCGGTTCGTCAAGCTCGCAGGTGGCCGCAAGTCCCACATCGTCGTCATCCCCACCGCCTCCGGGTACTCCAAGGAGGTGTCCGAGGCCTACCGCGACGTGTTCACCCGGCTGCGGGGCGGTGAGGTCGACGTCGTGGATCCCAAGACGCGGCGCGACGCATCGGACCCGGCCATGGTCGAGCTGCTCGATCAGGCGACCGGGGTCTTTCTCACCGGCGGCAGTCAGAGCAAACTGGCCCAGAACATCGTCGGCACCCCGGTGGGGATAGCGATCCACCGCGCCTACGAACGCGGTGTCGTCATCGCCGGCACGTCGGCCGGCGCCTCCATCATGAGTCGGTTCATGATCTCCCTGGGCGAGGAGGGCCTGACGCCCCGGCAGCGATCGAGCCAGATCTCCGCGGGTCTCGGGCTGGTCGAGAACATCATCATCGACCAACACTTCGACCAGCGCGGCCGGTACGGTCGGCTCATGTCCATGGTCGCCTCCTCCCCCAACCTCCTCGGCATGGGCATCGATGAGAACACCGCCGCCGAGATCCGCGACGGCCGGGCCATGTCGATCATCGGGGCCGGGTCGATCTTCCTCATCGACGCTCGCAATGCGATCACCGACGCGCCTGATGCCCGACGCGGGGCGCCGCTGCTGGTGTCCGGCGCGGTGGTGCACTCCCTGCCCACCGGCAGCACCTTCGATCTCGAGCACGTCGAGCTGACGGACTTCGTCGAGCGGCACCCGGACATCGACGGTGCGGTCGTCCCGGCCCAGGTCCGGACCGCACGGACCGCACGGACGGCCACAGCGCCCTCGACCCACCCCTGAGCACCTCTGAGCACCTGACCGCCCCAGCTTCGCGCTTGCTCCACCCCTGCACTGCACCTGATGCGCCGCACGACCACTGAAGGAGTCCCCATGGCTGTCGAGGTCCCCACCCCGTCAGGTCCGGCCCGCCCGGACCTGACGATCCGCGAGACCCGGATCTACCGCGGACCCAACGTGTGGTCCTACCAGCCCGCGATCCACCTGGTCGTCGACCTGGGCAGCCTCGAGGACTACCCCACGGTCTCGTTGCCGGGCTTCACGGACCAGCTCCTCGCCAACGTGCCCGGTCTCGAGCGGCACACCTGCTCCCTCGGGCGGCGCGGCGGCTTCATCGAACGCCTGCGTGCGGGCACCTGGCTCGGGCACGTGGCCGAGCACATCGCGCTGCAACTGCAAACCCTCGCCGGTCACGACCAACGGCGCGGCAAGACCCGGTCGGTCCGGGGCAAGCGCGGCTACTACAACGTCATCTACGGCTACACCGACGAGACGGTGGGGGTCGCGGCCGGGCAGCTCTCGGTGCGCCTGATCAACCACCTCGTCGAGCCCACGCCGGACTTCGACTTCGAGACGGAGTTCGACGCCTTCCTGCACCGCGCCGAGCGGGTGGCCTTCGGTCCGTCCACGGCTGCGATCCTCGAGGAGGCAGCGTCGCGGGACATCCCCTACATCCGGCTCAACTCTGCCTCCCTGGTCCAGCTCGGCCAGGGCGTGCACGCGCAGCGGATCCGGGCCACGATGACCTCCAAGACCAGTGCCCTCGCCGTCGACATCGCGGGCGACAAGGACCTCACCACCACGCTCCTCGGGGCGGCCGGCCTCCCGGTCCCCAAGCACGAGTCCGTGCGCACCCTGGAGGGTGCCTTGACGGCCGCCCACCGGATCGGTTTCCCCGTCGTCATCAAGCCGCTCGACGGCAACCACGGGCGCGGGGTCTGTCTCAACCTGATGAGCGATGCGGACGTCGAGAAGGCCTTCGAGATCGCGAAGGGCGAATCGCGTCGGGGCACCCTCGTCGTCGAGTCGTTCATCACCGGTCGGGACTACCGGTGCCTCATCATCGGGGGCAAGATGCAGGCGATCGCCGAGCGGGTCCCGGCCCACGTGACCGGCGATGGCCAACACACCGTGGCCGAGCTCGTCGAGATCACCAATGCCGACCCACGGCGCGGGGTCGGACACGAGAAGGTGCTCACCAAGATCAAGATCGACGACAACGCCGTGGAGATCCTCACCAACCAGGGGCACACCCTGGACTCGGTCCCTGCCGAGGGCACCATGGTCAAGCTGGCGCTGACCGGCAACATGTCGACCGGCGGCATCTCCATCGACCGCACGTGGGATGCCCACCCCGACAACGTCGAGATCGCCGAGGAGGCGGCTCGCATCGTCGGCCTCGACGTCGCCGGCATCGATTTCCTCTGCCCCGACATCACCTTCCCCGTGCGCGAGACCGGCGGCGCGATCTGTGAGGTCAACGCCGCACCCGGCTTCCGGATGCACACCCACCCGACCATCGGCGAGCCACAGTTCATCGCCAAGCCGGTGGTGGACCTGCTCTTCCCGCCGGGCACCACCTCACGCGTCCCGATCATCGCCGTCACCGGAACCAACGGCAAGACGACCACCTCACGGATGATCGCGCACATCTTCAAGGGCCTCGGCCGCAAGGTCGGCATGACCTCCACCGATGGCGTGGTCATCGACGAGCGCCTCGTCATCAAGTCCGACGCCTCGGGCCCGCGCTCGGCACGCATGGTGCTGCAGAACCCGCGCGTCGACTTCGCCGTCATGGAGGTCGCCCGCGGCGGGATCCTGCGCGAAGGCCTCGGCTACGACCGCAACGACATTGCTGTCGTGACCAACGTGGCCCCGGATCACTTGGGGCTCAAGGGGATCGACACTCTGCAGCAGTTGGCCGACGTCAAGGCCGTCATCGTCGAGGCGGTCCCACGGGATGGCTTCGCGGTGCTCAACGCCGACGACCCCAACGTCCGCAACATGCGCCGGCGGTGCTCCGGCGGCATCGTCTGGTTCTCCATGTCACCCCCCGGTAGTGAGATCCGGGAGTTCATCGACGACTACTGCCGCCGAGGCGGCCGGGCCGTCGTGCTCGACCCGAGCGACAAGGGCGAGATGATCGTCATCAAGCACGGCCGCCGCAGCATGCAGCTGGCCTGGACCCACCTGCTGCCCTCGACCTTCGGCGGGGCCGCACGCTTCAACGTCGCCAATGCGATGGCCGCCACCGGCGCCGCCTTCGCGGCCGGGGCACCCTTGCATGACATCCGCCAGGGCCTGCGCACCTTTGCCACCACCTACTACCTGTCCCCCGGACGCCTCAACCTCCTTCAGGTGGGTGGCGCCGACGTCTTCATCGACTACTGCCACAACCCGGCCGGCATGCTCGAGCTCGGTGGCTTCGTCGACCGCTACGCCGAGCAGAAGGCCGGTCAGAACGACTTTGGCCGGACCTCCCGGATCGGCATGATCGGCGCTGCCGGGGACCGCCGCGACGACGACATCCGCGAGCTCGGTGCGGTGGCCGCGGACTACTTCGACGTCCTCGTGATCCGCGAGGACGAGCGGCTGCGTGGCCGGGCTCTCGGCGAGACCGCCGAGCTGGTGGCCGAGGGCGCCCGCGCCAGGATGGCGGAGGGGACCCGGTGCCAGCAGGTCGAGATCGTCCTCGACGAACTGGTGGCGACCCGCCACGCGATCGCCAGGAGCAACCCGGGCGACCTGGTCGTGCTCTGTGTCGACCAGCATGCCCAGGTGATCGCCGAGCTCGAGTCGCGCACACAGGTGGCCCAGCCGGGGGCGCGCGAATCGATGGGTGACCCGGACCTCGACCCCGCCGACCTCACGGAGTCAGCCGAGGCCGAGGGCGAAGCCGAAGAGGCCCTGTCCGCAGCCTCAGCCGGCACCGTCAGGGACGACGACACCGCGATCTGAGCTCAGCGGCATACTGCACCTGCTGCCGTATGCCGCCGAGTCAGCCCGTCGAGGCAGCCGTGCCCTCAGGTTGGGGGTGGTGCCAGGTGGTCGGCGTGCGCGAGCAGGTCGGTCCGGAAGCG
>JBDTAU010000294.1:0-6759 GCA_039924465.1 Dermatophilaceae bacterium | reverse complement strand
GCTGATCATCCTCGCCGTCACCGGGGTCCTGCGCGGGTTACAGGACACCAGAACGCCGCTGCTCGCCTCGGTCCTCGGCTTCAGCGCCAACGTCGTGCTCAACGTCTTCTTCGTCTACGGGCTGCACTGGGGTATCGCGGGCGCCGCCTGGGGCACCGTCATCGCGCAGACCGGGATGGGCGTCGCGCTCGTCATCGTGCTGCTGCGGATGGCGGGCCGGCTGGGCTCGAGCCTGCGGGCGCATCCCGGGCGGATCCTTGCCGCCGCGCGCACCGGGACGCCGCTGCTCGTGCGGACCCTGGCGCTGCGGTCGACCCTGCTGCTCACCACGTGGGTCGCCGTCTCCTTCGGCGACGTGACCCTGGCCGCCCACCAGGTCGCCCTGACGATCTGGTCCTTCCTCGCCTTTGCGCTCGATGCGCTCGCGATCGCCGCTCAGGCCATCGTCGGCAAGGCCCTGGGTGCCGGGGACCGCGACGTGGTGCGGGCCCTGACCCGCACGATGGTGCGTTGGGGCGTCTGGGGAGGCCTGCTCATCGGGCTGCTCGTCGTGGCGCTGCACTCCGTCCTGCCACCGCTGTTCACCGGTGACCCTGCGGTCCGGGCGACGCTCGGGGTCGCGCTCATCGTCGTCGGACTGGGACAGGCGATCTCGGGCTACGTCTTCGTCCTCGACGGCGTGCTCATCGGCGCCGGAGACGGACGCTGGCTCGCCTGGGGCTATGTCGTGGCGCTGCTGACCTACCTGCCGATCATCCTCGCGGTCCGAAGCCTCGGGCCGAGCGGCTCCCCCAGCCGCGACGTCGCGATCCTCTGGGTGGCCTTCACAGCGCTGATGGCCATCCGCGCGCTCGTGCTGGGCTGGCGGGCCCGGCAGGACACCTGGATGGTCATCGGGGCCTGACGTCGCCCGCGCCGGACCGGGGCCGATCAGGGCTGCCGTGGGCCCTCGGTGCGGGCCGCCTCAGGACTTTCACATGTCGCTCCCAGTCTTCTCCAAGGTTGGACAGTCATAGTCGTCTTTGTGAGTTGCTCCTGTGCGACTCGGTGATCTCCTCCCCTGTGATCACTGGGTCAAGGGGTTTCCCGCTCCTGCTGGTCGAGTTCGGCGACAAGGTCAGCAGGGGCGGGACTTTCTCGTCCCCGGCCTGCACGGCGAGGTCCTCGAGATCGGCTTCGGGTCCGGCCTCAACGTGCCGCACTACCCGCCCACGGTCTCGCGGGTGATCGCCATCGAGCCGTCCGACGTGGCCTGGGAGGTGGCCGCAGATCGGATCGCCGAGGGGTCGGTGCCGGTGGTCCGTGACGGACTCGACGGGCAACGTCTCGACCTGCCCGACGAGAGCGTCGACGGCGCCGCTCGACCTGATCACCGCGAGCGGTCTGGTCATCGACTCGGCCCGCTCCTTCTACCTCCCGGGCCCCGGCGTGACCCGCCCGTGGGGCTACCCGACCACCGGCGTGGCCCGCCGCGCGTGACGGGGCGGGCCCAGCGGCATACGGCAGGATTTGGTCGTCGCCCGGACGCACAGACGGGTCACCCAGTGAATCGACATGGTCCTGACAGCCCACGCGCAGGTAGGCGGGGCATAGTCGGTCTCGTGAGTTGCTCCTGGGTGACTCGGGTCCTCCACAAGAAGCCCCGGGTCACGGAGGGCCCCGCTCCAGTTGGTCGAGTTCGGCGACTCGGCCCACCGGGGCGGGGCTCATCTCGTTCCCGGAGCCACCGCGCTGTCGTCTCCCGGACGCTGGGTGAGCCTCAGCTCCCGCCCAGTTCGTGGGCCAGCGCGGCGAGTTCCGCGCCGCCGGACATCTCCCGGGCGAGGTCGGCGACCGTGATGTCGGCCTTGGCGTGGTCCCCGATCGTCCGGCCCCGCTGGAGCAGCACGAAGTGGTCACCGACCGGGTAGGCGTGGTTGGGGTTGTGCGTGATGAAGATGACGCCGAGGCCCCGCTCGCGGGCCTGCACGATGTAGCGCAGCACGATCCCGGACTGCTTGACCCCGAGCGCGGCCGTCGGCTCGTCGAGGATCAGCACCCGCGCTCCGAAGTGGACGGCGCGCGCGATCGCCACGCACTGCCGCTCCCCACCGGACAGGGTCCCGACCGGCTGGTCCGGGTCGCGGATCACCACCCCCATCCGGCCGAGCTCCTCGACGACGACCCGGCGAGCCGTGTCCTTGTCGATGACACCGCGACGGGTCGGCTCCGAGCCGAGGAAGAAGTTGCGCCACAACGGCATCAGTGGCGCGAGGGCGAGGTCCTGGTAGACGGTCGCGATCCCGAGGTCGAGCGCCACCCGGGGCGAGCTGAGGCGGACCGGGTCGCCGTCGACGAGGATCTCGCCGCTGTCGGGCTGGTGGTAGCCGGACAGCGTCTTGATGAAGGTCGACTTGCCGGCCCCGTTATCACCGAGCACGCAGGTCACCTCGCCGGCCCGCACGACGCAGGACACCCCGCGCAGGGCGGCCACCCGGCCGAAGGACTTGGTCACGTCGCGCACCTCGAGCAGCGCTGGGGCGAGGGGCTCTTCGTCGTATGCCGCTGGGCTCGCGCTCATACCGCCCTCACCTTCTGGGCGCGGCGGGACACCCACAGATTGACCAGGACCGCACCGAGCAGGATGACTCCGAGGAAGAACTTGAAGAACTCGCTCGGCAGGCCGACGAGCGGCATGCCCTGCTGGACCATGCCGAAGATCAGGGCACCGATGCTCGCCCCGATGATCGAGCCGGCCCCGCCCGTCAGCAGGCACCCGCCGATGACGGCGGCGATGATGAAGTTGAACTCGGCGCCGATGCCGGTCGTCACGGTTGCGCTGGCGTAGCGGACCACGGTCAGCTGCCCCACGACCCAGGCTGCGGCGGCCACCCCCATGAAGAGGCTGATCCGGACCCGTCGGACCGGCACGCCGACGGCTCGGGCCGCATCGGGGTTGCCTCCGACGGCGAAGACCCAGTTGCCGAAGCGCAGCCGTGAGAGGACGAACGCACCTAGCGCCGTCAGCGCCAGCCACCAGAGGAGGGAGATCTGGAAGCCCTGGAAGGACGAGCCGAAGATGGCCTCAGCCGACGCGTAGCCGTTGTAGTCCCCGAGCCCCCCGACGGTGACCTGGTCGGTCAGGCGCGTCGTCACGGCGTAGTTGAGTCCCCAGAGGATGAACATCGTGCCGAGGGTGATGATGAAGCTCGGCAGCCCGGTGTGGTGGACGAGGAGACCGTTGGCGGCTCCGACGAGGAGCGCGAAGAGCAACGAGAGGCCCATCGCGTACCAGACGTTCATGTCGAGCTGGGTCGTGCAGAGCGCTGTGACCAGGGCAGTCGACCCGGTGAGCACCCCGGCGGACAGGTCGAATTCGCCACCGATCATGAGCATCGCGACCATGACGGCCATGATCCCCAGCGTCGCCGACGGGTCGAGGAAGTTGGCGATGCCGGCCTGGCTGGCCATCACCGGTCGGATGCTGGCGAAGACGACGAAGATCAGGACGGCGGCGGCCGCCGCCCCGAACTCGGGCGTCATGAGGATCCGCCGGCCGCGCGAGACGCTCGTCAGTCGGTCGTCCGTCACCTGGTCATCGGCCTCGACCGTGGTCGTCATCGGGTGCCGTCCTTGACGAAGCCGGCGACGGCCGCGACGTTCTCCTTGGTGATGAAGGCGGGCCCGGTGAGGACCGGCATCCCGCCACCGAGGGTCGAGCCGTTGTCGTGGTGCAGCACGAGCATGACGATTGGGAGGTAGCCCTGGAGGTATTGCTGCTGGTCGACGGTGAAGAGGACGTCTCCGTCGGTGATTGCCTTGAGGACACCGTCATCGATGTCGAAGGACCCCACCTTGATCGGCTTGCCGGACTCCTTGACCCCAGCGACGGCGGCGGTCGTGACGGCCGGGTTGAGCGAGAGGATCCCGTCGACGCTCGGGTCCCCGAGCAGCTTGGACTTGACGGTCGCCTGGATCTCCTGTGGGTTGGCCACCTGGACCTGGAGGTTCTCGATCTGGCCGCCGAAGCCCTTGGCGGCACCGGCGCACCGCTGCTCGAGGCCGGTGTTGCCGGCCTCGTGGATGAGGCACACGAGCTTGGTGACGCCGGACTCCTTCATCCGGGCGCCGGCCGCCTCCCCGGCAACCTCCTCGCTCTGCCCGAAGTGCATGAGGGCGCCGAACTCCTTGCTGCGCTCCGCGCCCGAGTTGATCGTGATGAACGGGATCCCGGCTGCCGTGACGTCGCCCAGCGCGCTCTTGAGGGCGTCGGGGTTGGCCATCGAGACGACGATCCCGTTGGGCTTCTTGGCGATCGCGGACTGGATCAGTTGGGCCTGCTTGCTGCCCTCGGGGTCACCGAGCACCTCGACGTCGACGCCGAACTGGCGTCCGGCGTCGAGGGCACCCTTCTTGACGACGTTCCAGAAGGCGCCGTCGGGGACGCTGTGCACGACCACGGTGAAGCTGAGGTCGCGTTTGGCTCCTGCCGCGGCCTGCTCAGCAGCAGCCGCGTCCCGGTCCGCCTTGCCCCCGGTGCCGCACCCGGCGAGGAGCAACGCCGCCGCGGCGATCGTCCCGAGCACTCGCACCGACACCGTCCGTCTCGTTCGGCTCATCTCTGCCTCATCTCTCGTCTGGGGTCATGGTCACACGTCGGGTGGGCCGATGAGGGGACGCTGGGCTTTCTGATGCGAGCGGTAGTCCTCGTAGGCCGCTGTGCTCGTCCCGAGGTCACTGACCTGCGCGACCGGCACGTCCCACCACGCCCCGGAGTCCGGGGTGCCCACCAGCGGATCGGTCTCGACGTGGATGACGACCGGTCCCCCGTGGAACGGGAGCGCCCTGGCGGTCGCGATGGCGGCCGCCAGACCGGCGTGCTCGTGCACCTCGAGGACGGTGGCACCGAGGCCGCGAGCGGTGGCAGCCAGGTCGACCGGGAGCGGCCCGCCGTCAAGCCGGCCCGAGTCGGTGCGGTAGCGGTAGGCAGTGGCAAACCGTTGGGAGCCAAGGGAGTCCGAGAGGGCTCCGATCGAGCCGAAGCCGTGGTTCTGGACGAGGACGACGATGATCTTGACCCGCTCCTGGACAGCCGTGACGATCTCGCTGTTCATCATCAGCCACGAGCCGTCACCGACCAGCACGAAGACGGTGCGGCTCGGGTCGGCCAGGGCCACCCCGAGGCCGGCCGGCACCTCGTAGCCCATGCAGGAGTAGCCGTACTCGACGTGGTAGCCCTTGCGGTCATGGACCCGCCACAGCTGGTGCAGGTCGCCCGGCATCGAGCCGGCCGCACAGACGACGACGTCGCGCGGGCCAGCGCCTTCATTGACCGCGCCGAGGACGCTGCCCTGGGTCAGGCGACCGTCGCCGGGTTGTGTGACCGGGTGATAGGTCTCGCGGACCTGGGCGTTCCACGCCAACCAGAGTGAACGGTGGCGTCTGCGCTTCGCCGGGTCAGCGGCATACCTCGGCAGGGCGGTGTCGAGGGCGCGCAGCGACTCGCGGGCATCCCCGACGACGGCGAGGCCGCCGAGCTTGGCGGCGTCGGAGGGGGCGACGTTGAGGTTGATGAAGCGCACGCCGGGGTGCTGGAAGAGGGTCCGAGAGGCGGTCGTGAAGTCGCTCCACCGGGTGCCGACCCCGATGACGAGGTCGGCGTCCTGCGCGAGGATGTTGGCCGCCAACGTCCCGGTGACCCCGATCGCGCCCATCAACTCGGCGTGACCGTGCAGCAGCGAGCCCTTGCCGGCCTGCGTCTCCGCGACGGGGATGCCGGTGCGCGTGGCGAATTCGGCGAGGGCGTCCTCGGCCTGGGCGTAGTGCACGCCGCCACCCGCGACGAGCAGCGGGCGGTGGGCGGCTTCGATGAGGGCTGCTGCCGCAGCGATGGCGGTCGGGTCGGGTGGGGTGCGGCGCACGGACCAGACCCGCTCGGCGAAGAGCTCGATCGGCCAGTCGTGGGCCTGGGCCTGGACGTCCTGCGGGAGGGAGATGACGACCGCCCCGGTCTCGACGGGGTCGGTGAGCACGCGCATCGCCCCGAGCAGCGCAGCGGGCAGTTGCTCGGGCCGCTGCACCCGGTCGAAGAAACGGGCGACCGGGCGGAAGGCGTCGTTGACGTCCCGGTCCGGCTGGCCGGGCAGCTCGAGCTCCTGCAGCAGCGGACTGGCCGCCCGGGTCGCGAATCCCGCTGACGGCAGGAGCAGGACGGGGATCCGGTTGATGGTGGCCAGCGCGGCGCCGGTGACCATGTTGGTCGAGCCGGGGCCGATCGAGGCGGTCACGGCCCACGTGCTGAGCCGATCGAGGTGGCGGGCGTAGCCGACCGCGGTGTGCACCATCGCCTGCTCGTTGCGGGCCAAGACGTAGGGCAGCGTCCCGCCGTCGCGGGCGGCGATGCTGCCGTTGACCCGCTGTGGTGGGTGCGCGAGTTCGTGTTGCAGCAGGGCCTGCCCGAGCCCGGCGACGTTGCCGTGGCCAAAGATGCCCAGGACGCCGGCGATGGCTCGCTGGCGCTGCCCGTCCCGCTCGGTCCACTGCGCGACGAGGAAGCGCACGACCGCCTGCCCCACCGTCAGCCGGACCGTCCCGCTCGCTTCGGCGTCACTCATGTGCCCTCCTCATCCATCCCCGACCCCACCAGCACCCCGTTCGAGTGGCCTCGTCCTCCACAGGCGAGGGATGGACGCCGGGGCCACTCGACCAAACCTGAGTCGAGTGGCCCCGTCCTCCACAGGCGAGGTGTGGACAGCGGGGCCACTCGACTGAAGGAACCCC
>JBDTAU010000293.1:0-5341 GCA_039924465.1 Dermatophilaceae bacterium | reverse complement strand
GCACCGAGGTCAGCCACCGGATCGCCAGAGGTGGCCATCTTCAGGTGTGGGCGGGCACGGTCCCGGGTGCCCGGGCCGTCTCCTGATCGACAGGAGGACCGGGGACTTGAGTCTCAGCCCCGAGGGCGCAGTCGCAGGTTGGGGAGCTTGGGGGCGGGCAGGGTATCGGGCCAGGCAGCGGGGAAGGGGCCGTAGCGCCCGGCCCCGCCCAGGCTCCGATCAGCGCGCTCGCGTTGCCACTGGGCCCGGAAGTCCGCGATCTCGTCATGGCTGCGGCCGATGAAGTTCCACCACATGACGATCTGCTCACCGAAGGGCGGGCCGCCGAGGAGGAGCAGACGGACCGGTTCGCCCAACGGTGCCTCGAGGACGATCTCGTCCCGGCCCTCGCCGAGGTGGACCAGGTCGCTGCGCCGGGCCGGCACCCCGTCGACGGTGATCGACCCTGAGTCGACGAGTACCCCGTGCTCGTGCGAGGGGTCGACCGCGACCCCGAGTCGCTGGCCGGGCTCGAGAGTCACCTCAGCCCCGACGAGCGAGGTGTAGGTCGGGACGGGGGAGGTGTGCCCGAAGAGGCTGCCGAGGAAGACCAGGACGCGGGCCCCCTCCACGTCCAGGACCGGAGGGGCATAGTGCTCGAACCCGGCTGCGACGGCCCGGTGGGCCTCGGGCAGGGCGACCCAGAGTTGCACGCCGTGCAGCACCGTCGTCGCCGACGTGGAGAACTCCGAGTGGGCAATGCCGGAGCCCGCGGTCATGAGGTTGAGCTCACCGGGCCGGACGATGGCGTGGATGCCGGTGGTGTCGCGGTGTTCGACCTCGCCGGTGAAGAGCCACGAGACGGTCTGCAGCCCCGTGTGCGGGTGACCGGGCACCTGCATCCCACCGGAGAGCGCCACGTCGTCGGGGCCGTAGTGGTCGATGAAGCACCACGCCCCGATGAGCGAACGGGCCCGTTGCGGCAGGGTGCGCCGCACCGTCATGGCTCGAGGGCCACCGAGCGGCACGCTGCGGGGGGTCAGCACCTCGGGACGCCCGGAGGTCTGTCGCTCGGGCCGGCACAGCACCTCGGCCGGTCTGCGTTCCTGGTTGCTCATGGTGGCCTCCGCGCTGCCTTCCCTTGCTGGTGCCCTTCAGGTTAGTGCGATTCCGTCGACCTGACCCTCTCAACCTGACCCCGTCCGTGGCGGGCGCAGTCCCGCGACAGCGAGTGGCCCACCTTGATGTGATCTCCGACCCTCCTTGACCTGGATCAAGGACAGGGTGACGCAGATGGGGTGAACTGGGGACAGTGGCGGCGACGGGGCCGCGTCAGGGGTCACCACAGGAGGACGTCATGAGGACCATTACCATCCACCCCGACCAGCGAGCAGCGGACATGATCCGCAACCACCACGCGGTGCTCGTCGACCGGCTCCGCGACCTGATCGGCTCTCTACGGGAGGCCGACGACGCACATTTCGAGAAGAGACGGGCCGACCTCCTCGACTGGCTGCATTCTGAGCTGGTCTCTCAGGCGGTCGGCGAGGAGGCGACCTTCTACCGTGCGGCCGCGGTGACCGAGTCGGGCCGCTTGCTCGTAGGGGCGATGGTCTCCGAGCACAGCGTCATCCGTGACTTCGTCCAGCAGATCGACACGACCGCGGACCGCGGTGAGGTCGTGGGCTGGGCGTCGGCTCTGTTGCGGGTGCTGATCAGCCATGTCGCCCTGGAGAACGACTTCATCCTGCCGCTCCTGGTCGAGGACCCCGGCGTCGACCTGGCAGCTCTCGTGGGCGAGTTGCACGACCACTGAGCCCCCGAGGGCACGCGGGGAGCCAGCTGAGCGGCATACGGATGGATCTGTATGCCGCTCAGCCGGGTCCCAGCGTCCGTGCTACTTGGCCAGCTGCAGCCAGGTGTCGACGACCGTGTCCGGGTTGAGCGAGATCGAGTCGATCCCCTGCTCCATCAGCCACTGCGCGAGGTCGGGGTGGTCGCTGGGTCCCTGCCCACAGATCCCGACGTACTTCCCGCGCGCCTTGCAGGCCCTGATCGCCGCACTCAGGATGAACTTCACCGCCGGGTCCCGCTCGTCGAAGCCCGCCGCGACCAGACCCGAGTCGCGATCGATCCCCAGGGTCAGCTGGGTCATGTCGTTGGACCCGATCGAGAAGCCGTCGAAGTAGTCGAGGAACTGGTCGGCGATGACTGCGTTGGACGGAATCTCGCACATCATGATGACCTCGAGCCCGTTCTCCCCCCTGACAAGGCCGTGCTCGGCGAGCAGGTCGATGACCCCGGACGCCTCCGTGAGGGTGCGCACGAACGGGATCATCACCTTGACGTTGGTCAGCCCCATCTCATCCCGAACGTACTTCAGGGCCTCGCACTCCATCGCGAAGCACTCGGCGAAGTCGGCGGAGAGGTAGCGCGCCGCGCCGCGGTAGCCGAGCATCGGGTTCTCCTCGCGCGGCTCGTAACGTTCGCCTCCCAGGAGGTTGGCGTACTCGTTCGACTTGAAGTCGGACATGCGCACGATGACGGGCTTCGGCGCGAAGGCCGCGGCCAGCATCGAGACCCCCTCGGCCACCCGGGTCACGAAGTACTCCCTCGGGCTGGGGTAGGCCGCCGTCGCCTCGTCCACCTGTTCGCGCAGGTCGCCCTCGAGCGAGTCAGCCTCGAGCAGGGCCCGGGGGTGGATCCCGATCTGACGATTGATGATGAACTCGAGCCGAGCCAGGCCGATCCCCTCGTTGGGCAGTTGACTGAAGGAAAACGCCTGGTCGGGGGTGCCGACGTTCATCATGATCTTGACGTCGACGTGCGGCATCGAGTCGAGCGTCGTGGTCTCCACGGAGAAGTCGATCAGGCCGGCGTAGACGTTCCCGGTGTCGCCCTCGGCGCACGAGACGGTCACCTCAGTTCCGTCGCTCAACGTCTTGGTGGCATTGCCCGTGCCGACGACGGCGGGGATGCCGAGCTCGCGGGCGATGATCGCCGCGTGGCACGTTCGCCCACCGCGGTTGGTGATGATGGCGGAGGCGCGCTTCATGATCGGCTCCCAGTCGGGGTCGGTCATGTCGGCGACGAGGACTTCGCCGGGGACGAAGTGGTGCATGTCCTCGGGGGTGGCCAGGACCCGGACCGGACCCGCGCCGATCTTCTGCCCGATCGCCCGCCCCTCGATGAGCACCTCACCGGTGCCGGCGAGCCGGTAGCGCTCCAGGCGCCCCACGGCCAGACGCGACTGCACTGTCTCGGGTCGGGCCTGGAGGATGTAGAGCTGGCCATCGAGCCCGTCCTTGCCCCACTCGATGTCCATCGGCCTTCCGTAGTGGTCCTCGATGATCAGGGCGTAGCGCGCGAGCTCGGTGACCTCGGCGTCGGAGAGGCTGAGCCGGGCCCTCATCGCGGCCGGCACGTCGACGAACTCGATCGTGCGTCCGACCGTCCGATCCTCGGTGTAGACCATCTGGGTGGCCTTGCCGCCGATGCTCCGCTTGAGGATCGCCGGCCGGCCGGCCCGCAGGGTCGGCTTGTGCACATAGAACTCGTCGGGGTTGACGGCGCCCTGCACGACGGCCTCGCCGAGGCCGTAGGAGGAGGTGATGAACACCGCATCGGTGAAGCCGGACTCCGTGTCGATCGTGAACAGGACCCCGGACGTGCCGATGTCGGTGCGGACCATCCGCTGGATCCCGGCCGAGAGCGCGACGGTCTCGTGGGCGAAGCCGTGGTGCACGCGGTAGGCGATGGCGCGGTCGTTGTAGAGCGAGGCGAAGACTTCGCGGATGGCGGCCAACAGGGCGTCGATGCCCCGAATGTTGAGGAAGGTCTCCTGCTGTCCGGCGAAGGAGGCGTCGGGCAGGTCCTCCGCGGTCGCGCTCGAGCGCACGGCGACAGCCATCTCGTCGTCGCCTCCCGTGAGGTGGGTGTAGGCCTCGCGGATGTCCGCCTCGAGGTCGGCGGGGAAGGGCTGGCTGGCCACCGACTCCCGGATCTTTTGCCCGGTCTCGGCGAGGAGCTTGACGTCTTCGATGTCGAGGTCCCGCAGGGCGGACTCGATCTGGTCGGCGAGGCCGGTGTCGCCGATGAACCGTCGGTAGGCGTCCGCGGTGGTCGCGAACCCATCCGGCACCCGCACCCCGGCGGAGGCGAGGCTGGACACCATCTCTCCGAGCGATGCGTTCTTGCCGCCGACCATCTCGATGTCGCCCATGCCGAGGTCGGCGAAACGGGCGATGTTGGCAGTCATGGAATTTCCCTCCGGTTAAGGCTCTGCAGAATGACCGTGGCCATTTCTTCGACGGACTTCTTGGCTGAGCTGGTGTAGGGGACCCGGTGGGAGCGAAACAGCGCTTCGACCCGCCGGAGTTCGTAGGTGCACTGCTCCCGAGACGCGTACCGGGACCCGGGACGACGCTCCTGGCGCACCTGGGACAGGCGCTCAGGGGTCGTGGTGATGCCGTAGCAGCGATCCCGGTAGGGCCGGACCGGCAGGGGCAGGTCGCTGTGGTCGAAGTCTTCCTCGACGAGAGGGTAGTTGGCCATGAACAGCCCGTGCTGCAACGCGAGGTACATGCTGGTGGGGGTCTTCCCGCAGCGGGACGGGCCGAGCAGGATCACGTCTGCCTTGTCCAGGGCGCGCAGGCTCTGCCCGTCGTCGTGCTCGATGGTGTACTCGATGGCCGACATGCGGTGGTTGTAGGTCACGGCGTCACCGAGCCCGTGCAGCTGGGCCGGGACTCGCAGGGCCGGCCGGCCGAGGACCGCTTCGACCTGCGCCATGTGCAGGTCGAAGAAGTCGATGAGCGGGCACCGGGTCCGGTGCAGTTCGTCCCGGATCTTGGCGACCGCCATGGTCGAGAAGGCCAAGGGAGTGACCGGCCCATCGGTGGCGGCGTCGAGGATCTGGACGACCTTGCGCGCCTCCTCCACCGTGGTGACGAAGGGGAAGAGTCGCTGCTCGAAACGCACCCCGGGGAACTGGGCGAGCAACGCCTTGCCGAGCATCTCGGCGCTGATGCCGGTGCTGTCGGAGACGAAGAAGATGGGCACCACCGGCGGCTCGACGTGCGGGTTGAGCGGGGTCACCGGGCGCTCGGCAGCCCGGTCCACCGTCTCCGGCTCGGACTCGGTCATCTCGCCCCTTTTTTGGTCTCACCGCGTGGTGCCTCATTGGGTGCCCGACGTGCACAGGCTATCGAGTTTGGGCCCGCTGATGAGGGCATCGTGAGGAGGATGACAGTACCGCGGCGGGCGAGGACTGAGGGGTGCCTGGCGCTCGCCGCGGGAGGAGCTCACCACCCGGGGGACGGGAGCTAGTGGGTCGCCCCGGTTGCCTCTCCCGGGAATGAGA
>JBDTAU010000292.1:0-4445 GCA_039924465.1 Dermatophilaceae bacterium | reverse complement strand
TCGTTCGCCAGGGCAAGGCGCTCTACATCGGCGTGAGTGAGTGGACCGCCGACCAGATCCGCGAGGGTCACGCACTGGCCAAGGAGCTCGGCTTCCAGCTGATCTCCTCCCAGCCGCAGTACTCCATGCTCTGGCGCGTCATCGAGGACGAGGTCGTGCCGACCTCGCGCGAGCTCGGCGTCTCCCAGATCGTCTGGTCGCCGATCGCCCAGGGCGTGCTCTCGGGCAAGTACAAGCCCGGTCAGGCCCCGCCCGCCGGCTCGCGCGCCACCGACGAGAAGGGTGGTGCCGACATGATCAAGCGGTTCATGAACGACGACACCCTGACCCGCGTGCAGGCGCTCCAGCCCGTCGCTGGCGAGCTGGACATCACGATGGCCCAGCTCGCCATCGCCTGGGTGCTGCAGAACGACAACGTGGCGGCCGCGCTCGTCGGCGCCTCGCGCCCCGAGCAGGTCAGCGAGAACGTCAAGGCCGCCGGGGTGACCATCCCCGAGAAGCTCATGACGAAGATCGACGAGGCGCTCGGGGACGTCGTCGCGCAGGAAGCGCTTGACGAAGTTGGCGCCACCCTTCTCGTCGGTGGCCCGCGAGCCCGCCGGCGGCGCCTGCCCGGGCAGGTACTTGCCGGTGAGCACGCCCTGCGCGACCGGGCTCCACACGATCTGGCTCACGCCGAGCTCCTCGCAGGCGGGGACGACCTCGTCCTCGATGACGCGCCAGAGCATGGAGTACTGCGGCTGGCTCGAGATGAGCTGGAAGCCGAGCTCCTTGGACAGCCGGACGCCCTCATGGAGCTGCTCGGCCGTCCACTCGCTGACGCCGATGTAGAGCGCCTTGCCCTGCCTGACGACGTCGGCGAAGGCCTGCATCGTCTCCTCGAGCGGCGTCTCGGTGTCGTAGCGGTGCGCCTGGTAGAGGTCGACGTAGTCGGTCTGCAGGCGGCGCAGGGAGCCGTTGATCGACTCCATGATGTGCTTGCGGGACAGGCCGGTGTCGTTCTTGCCGCCGGGCCCGGTGGGCCAGTAGACCTTGGTGAAGATCTCGAGGCTCTCGCGCCGCTCGCCCTTGAGGGCGTCACCGAGGACGGTCTCCGCCGCCGTGTTGGCGTAGACGTCCGCCGTGTCGAAGGTCGAGATGCCCGCGTCGAGGGCTGCCTGCACGCACTGCTTTGCGACCTCGTTCTCCACCTGGGAACCGTGCGTGAGCCAGTTGCCGTAGGTGATCTCGGAGATCTTGAGTCCACTGTTGCCGAGGTATCTGAATTCCATGTCTCCCACCGTATGCCGCCGACCGTGGTCCCGGTAACGGCACGGGGTCGCACACCGGTCAATCGGTGACGCGCCTCAGGTGACCGCTTCGCGGCGATGGAACTCTGCGGCGTCCCAGGTGCCGGTGTCGAGGAGGTCCCGCAGCACCTCCACGGCGTCCCAGACCTCGGTGAACCCGAGGTAGAGCGGGGTGATGCCGAAGCGGAGCACCTCGGGCTCCCGGTAGTCGCCGATGACCCCCCGCGCGATGAGCGCCTGCATCACGGCGTAGCCGTCGGGGTGACGGAAGCTGACGTGGCTGCCCCGCTCGGCGTGATCCCGCGGAGTGATGAGGGTGAGCGGGTGGGCGCCGCACCGTTGCTCGACCAGCTCGATGAACAGATCGGTCTGGGCGAGGGACTTGTGCCGCAACTGGTCCTGATCGACCCGCAGGTGGGCATCGAGGCCGGTCTCGACCATGCTCAGTGAGGTGATGGGCTGGGTCCCGGAGAGGAAGCGCCGGATGCCGTCCGCCGGCTCATAGGTGGTCTCCATCGCGAACGGCCGCGAGTGCCCCCACCAGCCGGACAGCGGCTGGGAGAACCGGTTCTGGTGGCGCTGCGCCACCCAGATGAAGCCCGGCGACCCGGGTCCGCCGTTGAGGTACTTGTAGGTGCACCCGACCGCCAGGTCGGCGCCCGAGTCCGCCAGTGCGATCGGCACGGCACCGGCCGAATGGCACAGGTCCCACAGCATCAGGGCGCCGGCCTGCTGGACCGAGGCCGTGACGGCAGGCAGGTCCCACAGGCGTCCGGTGCGGTAGTTGACGTGGCTCAGCACGACCGCGGCCACCGAGTCGTCGAGGGCCTCCTCCAGTGGGTGGTCCGCGTCGATCAGGCGCACCTCGTAGTCACCCTCGAGCGTGCTGATGACGCCGTCGATGATGTAGAGATCGGTCGGGAAGTTGTCCCGCTCGGAGATGATGACCCGCCGGCCGGGGGCGTCCTCCGCCTGGATCCGCACCGCCGCGAACAGTGCCTTGAAGAGGTTGATCGAGGTGGTGTCGGTCACCACCGTGGTCCCGGCGCCGCCGCCGAGCAGGTCGGAGAGTTGGCCGCCGAGGCGGACCGGCAGGTCGAACCACCCGGCGGTGTTCCAGCTCCGGATCAGGCCCTGCCCCCACTCGTCCGCGATGACCTGCTGGGCCCGCTCGAGCGCTGCCTTGGGCCGGGCCCCGAGGGAGTTGCCGTCGAGATAGATCACTCCTTCCGGGATCGCGAACTCGTCCCGGAACGCGCCCAAGGGGTCCTGTTCGTCGAGGACCTGGCAGGCCTCACGGGTCCACGTGCTCATCGGGATCTCCCTCCGTCACCGGCTCGTCGTCGACTCCAGCCTAGAGGGGCGGCCCTCCCCCAGCACCGCTTGCGGGGTCGGCCCCCCTCGAGGTCGGGACAGCGGCATACGGGCAGCGGGGGACGAACGCACAGGGGCGGGCCCCGGGATCACTCCCGGGGCCCGCGCTCTGCAGGTGACGTGCAGCAGCGTGCGTCGCTCAGCGCATCGCGTACTCCTTGACCTCGCCGCTGTTGACCCGCGCGTAGTAGCTCTTGATCGTCGAGCGGATGACATTGGCCAGGATGTAGAGGCCGATGATGTTCCAGACACCCATCAGGAAGATCATCGAGTCGGAGAAGTTGATGACCGGCCCGAGGGCGGCCGCCGAGCCGACGACAGTGAAGACGAGGAACAGGACCTTGAAGACGTTCTCGGCAACCTTGCTGTCACCGAAGAGGAACCCGGTGGCCTTCATCCCGTAGTAGGACCAGCTGATCATCGTCGAGAACGCGAACATCACGACGGCAATCGCGAGGACGATGGGGAACCACGGAAGCACCGTCTCGAAGGCGCGGGACGTGAGCTCCACCCCGCCGAGCTCGGTGGCGTCGGGGTCATTCCACGCACCGCTGATGACGATCGCCAGGGCAGTCATCGTGCAGATGACGACGGTGTCGATGAATGGCTCGAGCATCGCGACGAAACCCTCGGTGGCCGGCTCGTTGGTCTTGACCGCAGAGTGCGCTACCGCCGCGGAGCCCAGGCCTGCCTCGTTGGAGAAGGCCGCCCGCTGGAAGCCAACGATGAGGGCACCGACGAACCCGCCTGCAATACCCGTCGGGGTGAAGGCCCCCGTGAAGATGTCGCCGAAGGCGGCGGGGATCAACGAGGCGTTGGCGATGAGGACGATGAGGCACGCGACGAGGTAGAGGACCGCCATGAAGGGGACGATCTTCTCGGTGACCTTGGCGATGCTCTTGATGCCACCGACGATGACGGCACCGGCGAGCACCGCGAAGATGAGCCCGATGATCCAGGGCGCCCCGGCGAAGAAGCTGTCCTCGCCGCCGGTCACCGCGATGATCTGCGCGGTCGCCTGGTTGGACTGGAACATGTTGCCGCCGCCGAGCGCCCCGCCGATCATGCAGATCGCGAAGAGCGTGGCGAGCACCTTGCCCAGTGTGGCCAGTCCGCGCTCGGCCAGTGCGTCGCGCAGGTAGTACATCGGTCCACCCGAGACGGAGCCGTCCGGGTGCGTCTTGCGGTACTTCACCCCGAGCGTGCACTCGGCCATCTTCGTCGCCATGCCGAGGAGGCCGGCGAGGATCATCCAGAAGGTCGCTCCAGGACCACCGAGCGAGATGGCCACCGCGACTCCGGCGATGTTGCCGAGGCCGACCGTTCCCGACACGGCCGTAGCGAGGGCCTGGAAGTGCGAGACCTCACCGGCATCATCCGGGTCGGAGTACTTGCCTCGGACGAGGTCGATGGACAGTTTGGGGCCGCGGACCTGCATGAAGCCGAGCCAGACGGTGAAGAACGCGCCCGCGGTGACGAGCCAGGCGACGATGAGCGGCACCTCGGTCCCGAAGAGCGGCACGGCGTAGAAGACGATGGAGGTGAGCCATTCGGAGAACGACGCGAAGAGCTTGATCGGATCCATCAGGGCACCACCGTGACGGGGACCTTGGCCTGCTGGACGAGTCGACTGGCGACGCTCCCGAAGATCGCATCCCGCAGGCCCGAGTCGCCGGTGCGACCGACGATGATGTGGACGGCGCCGTTCTCCTCGCTGATGTCGAGGACAGATTCCGAGGGCTTCCCGTGCCGCACGATCTCGAGGTGCGGGACGCCGCCCTC
>JBDTAU010000291.1:0-4908 GCA_039924465.1 Dermatophilaceae bacterium | reverse complement strand
CGAGGTCGACGACGGACTTGATCGCCGCGATGGCGTTGAGCGCACACGTCGCCGCATAGCCCTTGGCGTCCTCGGCGCTCACCCCGGCGCCGACCTTGCCGGTGGCCGCGAGCGCCCCGCCGGACATCGGGAGCTGGCCCGAAGTGAAGACGAGGTTGCCGTCGCGGACGACGGGCACGTAGGAGGCGACGGGCGGCACGACCTCGGGGACGGTGAGGCCCAGAGCGGACAGGCGGTCTTCGACAACAGACATGGGATCAGCCTTTCGGACGCTTGAAGTAGGCCACGAGGCTCGTGCCGTCGGGGCCGGGCACCACCTGGACGAGTTCCCAGCCGTCTGAGCCGAAGTTGTCAAGGATCTGCTTCGTGTTGTGGATGAGCAGAGGCGCGGTGAGGTACTCCCAAGAGGTCATGTCCGCCACACTACCGACCCTCGCCGGTGACACGATGGCCGTATGACGACTGCACCGCCGGACCCGCACTCCGAGGCGGTGCTCTCCCGTCCGGCGCCGCCAGCGGATGACACCCGCTCCTACGGGGCTGACCCGGCGCAGGTCTACGACGTCCGCCTCCCCTGCCCCACCGAGTCGAGTGGCCCCGCCGTCCACACCCCCACCGAGTCGAGTGGCCCCCCCGTCCACAGGGGAACGGTCCTGATCGTCCATGGCGGGTTCTGGCGCGCCACCTATGACCGGGCGCACGTGGCCGCTCAGGCACACGCCCTGACTCAGGAGGGCTTCCACGTCGCAGTCGGCGAATACCGTCGGGTCGGCATGCCGGGTGGCGGCGTCCCCGGAACCCTCGAAGACGTCACCGCGCTGATCGTCGCCGTGGCACACGACGAGCAGCTACCCGGGCCACTCGTGCTGATGGGTCATTCGGCAGGTGGGCACCTCGTGGCGTGGGCTGCGAACCAGGACCTCGCGCAGCACCTTGCGGGAGTCGTCGCTCTCGGCGGCTGTATCGATCTCGCAGCCACCGAGCGGCTGGGTCTCGGCGACGGAGCGGCCCGCAACTTCGTCGGCGGCCCTCCGGAGCAACTTCCCGAGGCCTGGGCGATGGCGGACCCGATGACCTCGCTGCCACCCCGGGTCCCGGTCCGCCTCGTGCACGGCGCGCTCGACCAGACCGTTCCCGTCGGCACGAACGAGGCCTACCTGGTCCGCTGCGTCGGCCTCGGAGCGGACGTCACCCTCGACGTCGTGCCCGGCGCCGGCCACTTCAGCCTCATCGATCCCGAGGACCCGGCCTGGCAGCACACCCTCGCAGCGCTCGACGGCCTCAGCCGCGGAGCCCTACCTCTCGGTTGAGGTCACACTGCTAACCCAAAGGTGCCACGCTCACGGGCGTGCAGTCTGAATCCGTCTCGACCCTAGTTCACGTCCGGTAGGCATCTGAGCGGTGACGGATCGCCGTGACCTCGACTATGCGTTCCTCCTCGTCGAGGAGGAAGGGGACACGGTAGGTGCCTCGACGCCCGGTCCACGCCGGTGCCAACGGAGGCGCCAGCGGCTCGCCCACCCGGTGGGGGTTGTCGAGCAGTGGGCCAGTGATGAACTCACAGGCCGCAGTGGCCACCTTCTCGGGCAGCAGTTCGGTCAGGGCCTTGACTGCCGGTCGGGCTATGCGCAGCCGGTAGCGCTCGCTCACTGAGGCAGGCGTCCGGCTTCACGCATCGCGTGAGTGAGTTGGTCAGCGTCGAGGTAGTCGCCCTCGTCGATGGCACCGCGGCCCTCGTGGTGAGCCAGGAGGAACTCTGAATCGGAGAGCACCGCAATGGTGTCCAGCAGGATGTCGTAGTCGTCAGCGGACATGAGCACTGCCGCCCGGTGCCCGTTGCGAGTGATCTCGAAGCGCTCATGGTTCTGGTGCGGCGAGCCCGTTGAGGCTCCAGGCAGAAACCCATGCCGTCGCCGGGCGCCCGACCAGAACCCGACGCTGCCCGGAGCCTGGTTCACCGCGGAACGGCAGGGGCCATAGGGTGGTCCGCGTGAGCGCCCGACTGCACATCGTGACCGGAAAGGGTGGCACCGGCAAGACGACGGTGGCCGCCGCCCTCGCTCTTGCCCTGGCCCGAGAAGCCCACACGGTGCTGCTCGCCGAGGTCGAGGGCCGTCAGGGGATCAGCCAGACCTTCGAGGTGCCCCCACTCGGCACCGAGGAGACCCGGGTCGCCAAGACGGCGGGCGGTGGCGTGGTCATCGGCCTGTCCATCGACGCCAAGGCGTCCCTGCTCGAGTACCTTCAGATGTTCTACAAGCTCGGCCGGGCCGGCAAGCTCCTCGAGAAGTTCGGTGCCATCGACTTCGCCACCACCATCGCGCCGGGGGTGCGCGACGTCCTGGTCATCGGGAAGGTCTACGAAGCCAATCGGCGACGCCGGGACGGCAAGCACAAGGGAGACGGTCCGAGGGCCTACGACTCCCTGGTCATGGATGCGCCGCCGACGGGACGGATCGGCCGCTTCCTCTCGGTCAACTCCGAGGTCGCCGACCTCGCCCGGGTCGGTCCGATCCACAACCAGGCCGGCTCGATCACCGAGCTGCTCACCTCCGACCAGACGGTGGTCCACGTCGTCACGCTCCTCGAGGAGATGCCCGTGCAGGAGACGATCGAGGCCATCGCCGACCTCCGGTCCAAGGACCTCACCGTGGGCTCCATCGTCGTCAACATGGTCCGCCAGCCGATGCTCGATGACGAGTCGCTGGACCGGGCCCGCGACGGCCGGCTGCACGCCCCGTCGATCACCGCACAACTGAGCGAGGCGGGCGTCCAGGCGACACCGGAGCTCGTCGCGGGCCTGCTCGAGGAGGCCGCCGACCACGCCCACCGCGTCGACCTCGAGCGCGAGCAGCTGGCCCTCCTCACGGAGACCGGGCTGCCGATCATCTCGATCCCACTGCTTCCCGACGGCGTCGACGCGGGCTCGATCCGCGAGATCGCCGCCATCCTCGCCTCCGAAGGGATGGTCCCGTGAGCAACGCACCGGTCCTCGACATCGACGACCTCATCGCCGACCGCGGCGTCGAGATCATCGTCTGCTGCGGCTCGGGCGGGGTCGGCAAGACGACGACAGCCGCCGCGATCGGCCTGCGAGCCGCCGAGGCCGGCCGCAAGGCGGTCGTGCTGACCATCGACCCGGCCAAGCGGCTCGCGCAGTCCCTCGGCCTGACCCAGCTCGACAACACTCCGCGCCCCGTCACCGACATCGACACGTCCAAGGGCGGCTCCCTCGACGCGATGATGCTCGACATGAAGCGGACCTTCGACGAGGTCGTTCTCGCCCACTCCGAGCCGGGCAAGGCCGAGGCCATCCTCGCCAACCCCTTCTACCAAGCCGTCTCCTCCTCCTTCGCCGGGACCCAGGAGTACATGGCGATGGAGAAGTTGGGCCAGCTCAAGGCGTCGGTCGACGACTGGGACCTCATCGTCGTCGACACCCCCCCGTCGCGCTCGGCCCTCGACTTCCTCGACGCGCCGAACCGCCTCGGCTCCTTCCTCGACGGGCGCTTCATCCGGCTGTTGTCGGCGCCGGCCCGCGCCAGCGGTCGCGCCGGTCTCAAGGTCTTCGCCTTCGGCGTCCAGGTCGTCACCGGCACGATGACCAAGATCCTCGGCGGCCAGATGTTGCAGGACGTGCAAACCTTCGTCGCAGCCCTCGACACCATGTTTGGCGGCTTCCGCGAGCGGGCCGACCAGACCTACCAGTTGCTGGCCGAGGACGGCACGGCCTTCCTCGTCGTCGCCGCACCCGAGCGCGATGCGCTGCGCGAGGCGTCCTTCTTCGTCGATCGACTCCAAGCGGACGGTATGCCGCCGCGCGGGCTCATCGTCAACCGCATCGGTCGGATCACGGCCACGGGACTCACCCCCGCCGCAGCCGTCGCCGTCGCCGAATCCCTCGAAGAGCACGGCGGCCCGAAGTCGGCGACGACGGCCGCTGGCGTGCTGCGCCTGCACGCCGCCCTGGTCAGGTCCTCGGAGCGGCAGCGCGAACTCGCGGAACGCTTCTCACGCGGACACCCCGGAATCCCCGTGGTCCACGTGCCGGCCCTGCGCACCGACGTGCACGACCTCGACGGCCTGCGCGAGGTGGGGTCGGCACTGGCGGGATCGTGATGATCACGACCCCGCCAGCCCGGCGGCGGCTCAGCCCTTCTGGGCGGCCGCTGCCATTCCCTCCCGAAGCGCAGTCCGCCACGACGTGATGTCGGGCCGCTTGCGCAGCAGAGCGCGTCGCTCGCGCTCGGTCATTCCCCCCCAGACACCGAACTCGGTCCGGTTGTCCAACGCCTCGGCCAGGCACTGCGCCAGCACCGGGCACGACTTGCACACCGCCTTGGCATCGTGCTGGGCCTTGCCCCTGACAAAGAGCGCGTCGGGATCCTGACTCACGCACAACGCCTGTGAGGCCCAGTCCTCGCCCCACCGATCAACACCAACTGCAACGCTCATCGGTCGTCCCCTCCTTGAGCCGGCAACTCCCCAGTTGCTGGCCAGACCTCGCCAGCTGATGATGACCGCCGGGATCCGGGCCCCCCATGGACCCATCTCCCAAAGTACAAGTCGGACATGCCGCCCGATATAGGCCGAAGTGACCATTCTCCGGGCGCAGGTGACTAGTCACCTCGTGCGAAGCGGCCCACCGGCATCCTCCGGACCGGAGTCGAGGCGGCGACACCTCGCCGAAGTCCGGATTCCGGGGCAGGCGCCACCAGCGGTTACCCTAGGGCGCATGTCATCACGCCTGACCTCCCTCGGCGGGATCATGAGCCTCCTCGGGGCCTTCCTCGCGTCCGCCATGGTCCTGGGGCTGCTGCTCGCCGGTCTCCTCATGCCCGCCGTCGGCGCCACGGGGGCCCTGGCCCGCAGCGGCGTCGAGGTCTTCAACGACCTGCCGAGCGAGTT
>JBDTAU010000290.1:0-4122 GCA_039924465.1 Dermatophilaceae bacterium | reverse complement strand
ACTGCAGCACACGAGGAGAACGGGACCTTGCGGTTCGAAGACCTGGTCCCGAGCGAGGAGTTGCTCACCGCGTTGACCAGTCACCTCGACGAGCGTCGGGTCGTTGGCACCCGTCTGGTGGTCGAGCCGCCGTTCTACCAAGGTGTCACGATCGTGGCTCGCCTCACGGCGCGACCGCGCACCGACCCGGACAACCTTCGCGAGGCCGCCCTGAAAGCTCTTTACCTCTACTTCGACCCGTTGCTCGGGGGGCCCGACGGGACCGGATGGCCATTTGGACGGCCCGTTCAGGCAGGTGAGGTGTATGCAGTGCTGCAACGCCTCCCGGCCACCGAACTCGTCGAAGAGGTGCGTCTGTTCGCCGTGGATCCACTGACATCCGAACGGGGCCAGCAGACTGATCGGATCGAGCTCGAGGCCAACGCCCTCATCTTCTCGTTCGGACACCAAGTACGTGCGACAAAGGGGCGATGACGATGCGAGGGCGTATCGACGGGCTGCAGAACCCGTTCCCGATCCTCTCCCAGCTCCCGGGTGTCTACCAGGAGGAGGGCTTCACGGAGCGGTTCGTCGGAGCCTTCGATGACGGCTTGGCGCCGGTCGTTTCGACGCTTGACAACCTGGCGGCCTACGTCGATCCCGACCTGACCCCGCCGGACATTCTCTCCTGGCTCGCCGGGTGGGTGGCGGTTGAACTTGATGACCAGACCCGGACCCAGGATTTGCGACACGCGGTCCGGGCATCGGTCCCCACCCATCGGCGACGCGGCACTCAGCTGGGCCTTCGGGAGATCGTCTCCCACCTGACCGGGGCGCAGGTCGAGGTCACCGACTCCGGTGGCGCGATCTGGTCGGTGACGCCGGGGACCCCGTTGCCCGGCGACCCGGACCCGGTGGTGCGGATCCGGGTGTTCGTCGACGGCGTGGAGGGCTTTGACCGGACCCGGTTGGAGGCGGTCGTCCGCTCCGCGAAACCGGTCCACGTGGCCGAGGTCATCGAGATGGTCGAGCGGAGCACCTCGGGGAGTGAACAGTGAATCGGGCCAGGCACCAGAGAGATGGAGGCGGATGATGATCATCTGCGATCAGTGCGGGTCGGCCAACGAGAGTGGCGAGTCCTTTTGTGGGGTCTGTGGTGCCTACCTGGAGTGGGAGGACAAGACGACCGAACCGGCAGCCGCGGAGGTGGAGCCGACCCCGCCTGAGGAGGAGCAGGCGCCAGAGCCCGAACCCGCGCCCGCCAAGACGACCCTCCTCGACCGGGTGAAGGCCGCAACCGGCCTGGTGGATGCCCCTGCTGCAGACGTGTCTTCGTCCACCCCGAATGCGCCGGGTACGCCCGTCGCTCAGGACGCCCCTGCGGTCCCGGGCGCGGAGAAGGCGCCAGGCGAGGTGCGCGGGTCAGCCGCAGCCGACGGGAAGATCGCGGGGGCGGCCGCGGGAGCGGTGACGGCTGGCTCCGCCTCGAAGGCAGCCGCCTCGAAGCCGGCTAGCGCGAAGGCCGCCATGGCGAAGGCCGGCATGGCGAAGTCGGCCACCGGGAAGTCGGCCACCGCGAAGCTAGCCACTCCGACCAAACCGGGTGCCCCCATCAAGAAGGCCGTCGCGGCGGTTCGACCGGGTGTCGCGGCCCCCAAACCTCGTCGACGTGATCTCCCGCCGGAGGACCGAGCACCGCTGCCGGGTGAGACGGTCTGCCCGGCGTGTGGTGCGGGGAACGTGGCCACACGCCGCTTCTGCCGTCGCTGCGGCACCGACCTGGTTGACGCGGCGGTCGTCCCGGAACTCCCGTGGTATCGACGTCTGTTCCGGCGGTCCCCGAAGGCTGGTCCGCTCGCAGGGGATCGGCCCAAGCGCCGCCGGCGTCACCGCGGATACCGCAGACTCGTCGGAGTCATCATCGCGCTCGTCGTCGTCGGTGCCGGGGCCTGGTACGCGCTGCCCTACACGGGCACGGCCGGTAACGCGATCAAGGACCGCATCTCTGGATCGCAGGTGGTCAATCCCGCGTCCATCGCCGCATCAAGCGCTCAGAAGGGACATCCTGCCGCCGCGCTCCGCGACGGCGCCACGAACAAGTACTGGTCCCCCGAGCCCACTGGCGCCGGCAAGGGGCAGTACATTCACGCGACCTTCGCCGATCCGATCCGGCTGATCAGCATGCAGGTCTTCAACGGCTCATCGGAGATTCCCAAGGACTATCTGACGACCGCCCGGGTGAATACCTTTGCGATCACGGTGACGCTGGAGGACGGCCAGACCCAGAAGTTGAACCCGGCCACACTTGCCGACTCGCCGGGCCCGCAGGAGATCGCGATCGGGGTGAGCAATGTGACAGGGATACGCCTCACGGTGGAGTCGGCCTACGGGGCCGCGCCGAACCGGCGGCTCGCGGTGGGAGAGATCGCCTTCTTCAAGCGCTCCTGACCCAGATCCAGCGGCCCCGCGTGACTGGTCGGTCGGTGAGTGCGACGTGATGACGCGGACTCATCGACTCCCAGTGACTCAAGAAGTTGCTGGTAGGAATGCCGGGCCCGCTCGGCAGCAACCCGGTCGTGGCCCTGTACGTGGGCCGTGATGAGCGCGCGCCACGCGGAGTCGCTCCACCTGTCCAGTTCCACGGCTCGCTCGGCAGCCGCTATGGCGGCAATGGGGTTGCCGGCGCGCAGCCCCAGGTCGCAGAGCTGGGTCGCGGCCCGGGCGACCGAGATCCGGCAGTGTTCCCGGGTCTCGACCACCCACTCGGCTGCGCCGTCGTCGGGTAGGACGTCCGCGGTGTACATCTCAAGGGCCGTGGACAAGGCTGTCGTCTGGCCGGCCACGTCACCGGCGTGACCCAACTCGCCCGCCACCCGCAGCTGGGCCAGCACCCGCTGGAGGTCCGTGACGAGGCCTAGGCCGCGAGCGAAGATGTAGGTCTCCCCGTCCCTGGCCAGCAGGATGTGGGACAGCCCGGGAGCGTGGGCCTCCAGCGCCTGCCGGAGCGCAGAGATCGCGACGTGGAGGTTGTGGACGCCAGAAGCCGGTCGGAGCGTGGGCCAGAACCGCTCCACGAGCCAGTCCCGGTGCACTGGAGTGGAGGCCCGGATCGCGAGGGCGCGCAGGACGCTCCGGGCTACCGGGCGGACCCCGGAGAGAGTGACCTCGGTCTGTCGGAAGGTCAGGTGGAACGTCCCCAGGCAGCGGACGTTCACGTCCGGCGCGGATGCCGGGTGGTTCGGCTCCGGGGGTAGTTCGCGCAGATGCTCAGCCGGCCCGCTCAGCCACTCCCACGGACGGATCGGGCGGGCCGCCTCTCGCCGGTCCGGTGGACTGATGCCGGTGTCAGAATCACCACGTGCCGTAGCCGCAACTGCAGAGCGCCCTGCCGGGGAATCCGAGAGCTCGCGGGCCAGATCGAGCAGTTCGCTGCGGCTGCCGGGATTGACGATCGCAAGGGCGGCATAGGCGGTCGCGTGAGCGCCGGTGGCACCCGAGGCGCGCGCCAAGGCCTCGGCCATCTCGGCGGCGACGGCGGCCTCGGGCAAATCGGCGTTCGCGACCGCGAGGGCAAGACCGGAGCTGAGCCAGGCAACACCCTGGACGGACCCGAGCCCTCGGGCCCGGACCATGAGTTGCTCGAGCCGCGCCAGGTCGGGACGCCCGGCACGGAACTCGGCGAGGGCGACGGCGCACTCGAGGAGGAAGGCTCCCGGCTGGTCACCGATCGCGCGCCGTTCGGTGGCCAGCCGGAGCACGGCCTCGACGCCTTGGCCGGTCCCGTCACGGATGAGCCCGATAGCCAAGGCGAGGCGGGCCATCCACGTCTGACCCCGTTCGAGGCTCTCCGCATGGAGGGCATCGAGCGCCTCGGCCGGGTCAGTGGCGTCGAGCAGGACCGCCAGTGCCGCGCACAGCAGCCGGGCGCCGTCCGGCTCAGCAGCCCGAGCTGCGAGCGGGTCGCCGACGGCACCATCTGTGCCACCCGCGCAGCGGACAGCAGCGGCAGCCACCTCTTGGCAGAGGCGCGAACCTTCCGCCTCGACCATCATCGAGGCGGCCAGGCGGGCGGTCTTCTCGGCGTCTTCCGCTCGCCCATCGGCGAGGAGTTTGCGCGACGTGGCCAGCACGAACCAGGGCTCC
>JBDTAU010000289.1:0-2971 GCA_039924465.1 Dermatophilaceae bacterium | reverse complement strand
ACCCCGCGAGCCACTAGGAGCCCCGGGAACCCCTGTGAAGCGCGAGGGGCAGGGTGAGCAGGGACAGGGCGGCAGCGGCCAGCAGCGCCGGGGGGAACGAGGTTGCCACCGCCAGCGTGCCGACCAGGACCGAGCCGATCGCCGTGCCCGCGTCGAAGCCGATGTTCCACACGGCGCTCGCGAGATTGTGGTGCGCGCGTGAGACGGACGCGAACGCGATGACGAGGGTGAGGCTCTGCAGGGCCCCGTAGGAGATGCCGACGACAGCCATCCCGATGAGGAACAGCGTCGGATCGGTCGCCGCAGGGTCTCGCACGGACAGCGCGATGACAGCCATGCCGATCGTCGTGGTGATGACGAGGGGCCACGCGAAGCGTTGGTCACCGTGCCGATCGGCGAGCAGCCCCGCATACCAACGGGTCACGGCCGCCACGAGACCCATGAGGAAGAGTCCGGCGGCCGTCAGCAGCGGGGAGGTGACCATCTGGGGAGAGAAGGTGAGCACCGCGCCTCCGGCGAGCGTCACGCCGAGCAACAGGATGGTGGGACGGGCCAGCCGCCGGTATGCCGCCGTGTTGCTCCCCGCCGCGGGCGCGGTCCCCGACGTGGTGCCTGCTGTGAGGTCTGACGTGAGGCCCGCCGCGAGGTCTGCTGCGTGGTGCTCTGGCTGCGATTCGCTTCTCAGGTGGTGCTGGACGGCGTGGGCGAGTCGGATCGCGGCGGGGATCCCGAGCAGGGGGGCCGCGCTGACCACGAAGACGACGGTGTAGCCGAGGTGTGCGGCTGCCCAGGGACCGATGGGTAGCAGCAGCAGGTTGGGCAGTGCGATCGCGAGCCCGTAGATCCCGATCGCCTCGCCGCGCCGGCTCGGCTCGACGAGGAGCGCAGTGGCTGCGCTGCCGGTCACCGTCAGGATGCCGAAGCCGATGCCCCGCAGTGCCGACAGGGCAAGGATCGGCCCGAGCCCGTCACTGAGGGCATAGAGCAGGGCCGGGACCCCGAGCAGGACCATCCCGGCAGCCATCACCGGGCCCCAGCCGAAGCGACGCAGAGCTGCGGGCACGAGGAGCTGGGTGAGGATCGTCGCGAGCAGCAGGGTCCCGTTGACGAGTCCGGCTCCGGCTGGATTTGCTCCCCCGTGCACAGCCCAGAGGGGCGCGACAGGCAGGAGAGCGGCATACCCCGTGAAGCCGGTGAGGCTGACCACGACGAGAGCGAGCATCCCGGGCAGTCTCCAGACCGGGACTCGTCGGCTGTCGTGCGCCGATCCTCCCGGGCTCATGCTGAGGCCTTCGCTCGACGGCCACCGGGGATGACGAGGAGGGCAGTGGCTGCGAGCCCCGCCCACATGAGGACGAAGACGGGGACGTCGCTCCCGCCGGGGTCGTGGAAGGCGGCGAACACGGCGCCTGCGACAGACAGGCCGATGACGCTCCCGAGGACGTCGGAGATGTTGAGTGACGAGCCGGCCGAGCCGTATTCCTCCGGACGACTGAGTGAGAGCGCGAGCACCGAGGTCGAGGCAGTGGCGAGCCCCATGCCCAGTCCCGCGAGGACGGCGCCGACCCCGACGACGAGCGAGTCGAGGTCGAAGGCGGCCACCCCGGCGAGCACCAGGATGCCGGCGGCGAGGAACCCGCCGCCGGCCGACACCAGGGCTGGCTTGCGCTCGGCGTAGAGCGCGTTGCCCTGGATGTAGGACCCGAGCGTCCAGCCGAGGGAGCCGACGGTGAGCATCAAACCAGCCAGGCCAGGGCTGAGGCCACGCTCTGTCACGAGCATCAGTGGGACGAACGTCATGGCGCCGTTGAAGGTGCCGGTCAGCAGGAAGCGGCTCGCCATGACCGAGGGCAGCCCGCGCGTCATCCGTGCAGATCCCCGGGGGACCAGGCTCGGGACGGCCAGCACGAGCCCGATCACCCCCAGCACCGTGGCCCCGATGGCGATCACGCTGAACGGCACGAGCCGCTCGGCGCCGACCTGCATCACTCCGGCGGAGACCGCGACGACCAGACCGGTCGCCGCGATGGTGCGGTGGCTCGATCGATCGGCAGTCGTTGCCACGACCGCCTCGCCCGCGATCTGCCGTCGTCGGGCGACCACGATGACGAAGGTCACGGCGACCGGAACCACCGCCAGCAGGAACACCCACCGCCAGGACCACGTCGTGGTGACGACGCCGGCGACCGGTGGGCCGATGAGGGCAGGCAGCACCCAGGCCGCCGACATCCAGCTGAACACGCGGGGGCGGAGGGCGTGGGGATACGCGCGGCCAATGACGACATAGAGGGCCACGATGCCGAGCCCCGCCCCCAGCCCTGTCACGAGTCTCCCGACGAGCAGCATCGGGAAGTTGACGGCCAGGCCGGCGATGATCGACCCGGCCGCGAAGAGCAGTTGGCCCACAATCAGCGGCCGCACCGGGCCGTCCCGGTCGGACCACATCCCGCTGATGACGATCCCGAGCAGCTCGGCGGTCAGCATGATCGAGAACGCGAGGCCGTAGGACCGCACGGCGTCGAGCTCCCTCGCGACCACGGGCATGGCTGTCGAGATCGCCATCGCTTCGAAGGCGATGATCGTCACGAGCGAGATGACGGCCAGAGTGACGAGACGGTAGGGCGCCGACATGGGCCCTGCCGGTGCGTTGGTCACGGGTGCCACGCTAGTTCTCGCCTCCTCAGGGGGAGGCGGTGAGCAGGGGTCTGGGCAGGTGGTCAGGCGTCAGGGTGCACCCGGCTGATCGGGATCTGACGAACGTCAGGGGCGGCCAGCCGTTCTTCGTTGGCCTCGGAGTCGACGAGCTCCTTCTGGGACTCGAGCTCGGCATCGACCCGGGCCTGGTAGGCGGCGATCTCGTTGGCGACCTGCGGCTCATCCCAGCCGAGGATCGGCGCGACCAGCCCGGCGACCGCAGCGGCACTGTCCGTGCCACGACTCGGGGTCTCGATCGAGATCCGGGTCCGGCGCG
>JBDTAU010000288.1:0-3627 GCA_039924465.1 Dermatophilaceae bacterium | reverse complement strand
CAACCTCACAATTCGGCGACGCATCGGTGGCAATCCCTTGCGACAGCCCCGGATGCCGCTATGTTGCGCAGATGGACGATGTGAACCCGGCCGCCTCAGCGCACCCGACGAACGCTGCAGCCACCCAGACGACGCGTGAGCCGATCGTGGTCATGGAGGGGGTCAACAAGCACTACGGCGACCTGCACGTCCTCAAGGACATCCACCTCGTCGTCGGCAAGGGCGACGTCGTCGTCGTCCTGGGCCCGTCCGGGTCCGGCAAGTCCACCCTGTGCCGGACCATCAACCGGCTCGAGACCTTCGAGTCCGGAACGATCACCATCGACGGCAAGACGCTTCCCGAGGAGGGCAAGGAACTCGCCAACCTGCGCGCCGACGTCGGGATGGTCTTCCAGTCCTTCAACCTCTTTGCCCACAAGACGATCCTTCAGAACGTCATGCTCGGGCCGATGAAGGTCCGGGGCCACTCGAAGTCCGAGGCCGAGGCAGAAGCCGTCAAACTCCTCGAGCGGGTCGGCGTGGCCCACCAGAAGGACAAGTACCCGGCGCAGCTGTCCGGCGGTCAACAGCAGCGCGTCGCGATCGCCCGGTCCCTGGCCATGCAGCCCAAGGTGATGCTCTTCGACGAGCCCACCTCGGCGCTGGACCCCGAGATGATCAACGAGGTCCTCGACGTCATGATCGGACTCGCCAAGTCGGGCATGACGATGATCGTGGTCACCCACGAGATGGGCTTCGCCCGCCGGGCGGCCGACCGGGTGGTCTTCATGGCCGACGGCGAGATCGTCGAGGCGGGGACCCCCGAGGACTTCTTCACCCATGCCCGTTCCAACCGGGCCAAGGACTTCCTCAGCAAGATCCTCACGCACTGACAGCACCACGACGGCCCGCCGGGATTTCCGGCTGGTCGCCCAACCGGAGGGAAACTCACATGCAGTTCAGCAAGATCACCGCGGCAGCAGCCGCGGCATCCATCGCGCTGCTCGGTCTGGCCGCCTGCGGCAGCTCGGACGGCGGCGACACCGGCACCGGCGGTAGCGCGGGGGGCGAATCGGTCAAGGTCGGCATCAAGTTCGACCAGCCGGGTCTTGGCCTCAAGACCGGATCGACCTACTCCGGCTTCGACATCGACGTCGCCAACTTCATCGCCAAGGAGCTCAACTTCAAGCCGGACTTCGTCGAGGCGGTCTCCTCTCAGCGTGAGTCCCTCATCGCGTCCGGCCAGGTCAAGTACATCGTCGGCACCTACTCGATCACCGACACCCGCAAGGAGAAGGTCGGCTTCGCCGGTCCCTACTTCATCGCAGGCCAGGACCTGCTGGTGCGCTCCGACGACACCTCGATCACCGGAGTCGACAGCCTCGCAGGTAAGAAGCTCTGCTCGGTCAAGGGCTCGACCTCCGCGGCCAACCTCCAGAAGAAGGTCCCGGGCGTCAACCTGCAGGAGTACAACACCTACACGCTCTGCGTCGACGCCCTCAAGGCCGGCAACGTCGATGCGCTGACGACGGACAACACGATCCTCGCCGGCTATGCCGCCCAAGAAGCCAACAAGGGCAAGCTCAAGTTGGTCGGCAAGACGTTCTCCACCGAGAACTACGGCGTCGGACTCAAGAAGGGCGACACGGCGTTCTGTGGCAAGGTCGTCGACGCGCTCAAGAAGTTCATCGACTCCGGCGAGTGGCAGAAGTCGGTCGACAAGAACCTCGGGCCGGCAGGCTTCAAGCCTGGCGAGGGCAACCCGCCCACCCCGACCTGCCAGGCCTGATCCGAGCAACGGCATGAGGTATGCCGCGCAGCGCAGTCAGCACAGCGGCATACCTCACGCCGTGGTCGGCTCCCGACCACGTCCGGAACGCCACCCTCATTCCCCGAGGAGGAATGCTCATGGGTGAACTCTTCGCCAACTACCCGATCTTCGGCGCCTTCGGCATGACGATCGTGCTATCCGTCTTCGCCGGCATCGGATCCCTCGTGCTGGGCACCATCATCGCCATCATGCGGGTCTCGCCGGTGCCGATCTTCCAGCGGGCCGGCGCCTTCTATGTCAACACGGTGCGCAACACGCCGCTGACGCTGCTGATCATCGCCTCCAACATCGTCATGGTCGTCAACCTCGGCTTCAGCTTCAGCCAGGACTTCGCCCGCAACAACGTGATCTGGTCGATCATCGCGCTCTCGATCTACCACGCAGCGTTCGTCTGCGAAGCCCTGCGCAGCGGCGTCAACACCGTGCCCGCGGGTCAGGCGGAAGCGGCCCGCTCGATCGGTCTGACCTTCGCCCAGAGCCTGCGCGAGGTGCTCCTGCCCCAGGCGTTCCGCGGCGCGATCACGCCGCTCGGCAACACCATGATCGCCCTGATCAAGAACACGACCATCGCCACCGCCATCGGTGTCAGCGAGCTGGCGGGCGTGATGAAGGACATGCAGGAGTTCAACAACAACCTCATCCTGCCGATCTTCATCATCATCGCGGTCGCGTTCATCATCCTCACCCTGCCGGTGGGGCTGCTGACGACCTATCTGTCCAACCGACTGGCGGTGAAGCGATGAGCGCCTCGATCCTGTTCGACGCCCCCGGCCCCAAGGCACGGGCCCGGCAGCGGGTCATCGCCGTGATCGGCGGGCTGGTCATGCTCGCCTTCGTCGCCTTCGCGCTGTGGAAACTCTGGGAGAAGGGCAACCTCGAGCCGGCCAAGTGGACGCCGTTCCTCACCGGCGAGATCTGGACCGCCTACCTGATCCCCGGCCTGCTCAACACGCTCAAGGCGGCCGCCATCTCGATCGTCCTGGCCGGGATCTTCGGGGTCATCTTCGGCATGGGACGGCTGTCGCCCAACAAGGCGATCCGCTGGATCAGCACGATCGTCGTGGAGTTCTTCCGGTCCGTCCCGGTGCTGGTCATGATGATCGCCGCGTTCAGCCTCTACGCCTTCCAGGTGAAGATGGACCCGGACTACACGCCGCTCGCCGCCGTCGTCACCGGCCTGACCCTCTACAACGGGTCGGTCGTTGCCGAGTTGCTGCGCTCCGGGGTGGGCAGCCTGCCCAAGGGGCAGGCCGAAGCCGGCCTGTCGATCGGCCTCACCGGAGGCCAGACGCTGCGCTCGATCCAACTGCCGCAGGCCGTCACGGCGATGCTGCCGGCGCTGGTCAGCCAGCTGGTCGTCGTCCTCAAGGACACCGCCATCGGGACGATCATCACCTACCCGGAACTCCTGACGACGTATGCCCAGATCGGGTCCTACAAGTCCAACCCGGTGCCGGCCCTGATCGTCATCGCGATCATCTTCATCGTCATCAACTACGCGCGGACGACCGTCGCCAGCTACGTCGAGAAGCAGTTGCGGTCGCGGGGCCAGTCCACGATGGGGCCGGGTGCAGTTGCCACCATCGAACCGGGCGTAGGCGAAATGGGGTAGGGCTCACGCTCAGCCGCCGTGCAACGGCTGAGTCGATCCATGACGAAGGGCGGGCCCCGGAGATCCGGAGCCCGCCCTTGTTCATTGACGCTCCCCCGATTGGACTCGAACCAATAACCTGCCGGTTAACAGCCGGCTGCTCTGCCAATTGAGCTACAGGGGAATGCTGCTGGCAAACCATAGCAAAGGAACCGGCCGGGACTAA
>JBDTAU010000287.1:0-6702 GCA_039924465.1 Dermatophilaceae bacterium | reverse complement strand
GGCGCCGGACCGTATAGGGCATCGCGGGCTGCACGATGAATCGCCCACCCCCTTCGGCGTCGAGCAATGCCCAACACACCGCGGCTGAGTCGATGTCGGGCAGGCACTACCAGTCGATCGATCCGTCGGCGGCCACCAGGGCCACCGTGCGGCCATCGCCGATGGCCGCATAGTGCTCGATCGGGGCGTAGCCGTCAATTCGTTCGGGCATCAAGGGCTTTCGCCGCGTGGAGGTCATCGGGGATCGAGGGAGTTGATCTTCACCGAGCTGGCCGTGGGCCGGGTCCCGGCGTGATGAAGGTGGTGTGTGGGGTGCATGATCAATTGGCCTCTGATGCTCACGAGCGTTACTGCTACCGTCGCGCGGATCACATCCTTTGTCAACTCTGATTAGTGATAGATTCTAGGGGTGAAGAAGCCGAGCCATGACTCCCTGGACGCCTTGCCGCAGCTGAGCAACCTGGTCGATCCCGTGCGACGTCGGCTCTATGACTACGTCGCCGCGCAACCGGAATCCGTCACGCGAGAAGACGCCGCGGCGGCGACGGGGATCGCCCGCACGCTGGCCGCCTACCACCTCGACAAGTTGACCGACGCCGGGCTCATTGATGCGGGCTACGCCCGACCGGAGGGGCGCCGGGGAGGCCCGGGGGCAGGGCGTCCGGCCAAGCACTACACACGCGGGCACCGGGAGATGGCCGTCACGCTGCCCGCCCGCAGCTACCTGCTGATGGCCGACCTGCTTGCTGGAGCCGTTGAGGCAGAGGGGACCGGGTCGGTGCGCACTACCGCCGCCCGCCGCGCCCGCGAAACCGGTCGCGTCGCAGCCGCGAAGGCCGGTGGAGACCTGGACGCGGCCCTCGGCGCACTCGGCTATGAGCCGACCCCGACCGCGTGCGGCGACATCGAGATGCGCAACTGCCCGTTCCATCAGCTCTCCCAGACCCACCCCGACCTGGTCTGCTCGCTCAACCTCGACCTCATCAACGGACTGCTCGAGGGCTCGGGCGAGCCCATTGCCCGGGCCGAGTTGACCCCGCACCAGGGTCGCTGCTGCGTCGTCATCCACCCCCGCGGCACGCCCTGAAAACGTCGACAGCGTCGATAGGGGTCACCGTGAAGGCTGTCGTCGCGGGAGCGCCCAGCAGGTATGCCGCTGAGTCAGGTCAGGGGGAGTGGTGGCCGTCTGCTGGTGGCGGGGCCGGGCTCCACGGGAGGAGGTCCGCCAGAACCATGCTGCTGCTCGGTCGCCCGAAGCGAGCGAGCCGGTCGATCACCTCTTCGAAGGCCGCTATCGATTCCGTGGCGACGAGCAGGACCGAGCAGCCTTGTCCAGTCACGCGATAGAGGTGTCGGACTTCCGGCCACGTGAGGATGTCGGGATCTCGCAGCAGACAGGTCGGGCCGTAGCAGTCCATGGTCACGATGGCCCGGACCGGACGGCCGACCCGGTCGAGGTCGACCCGGGCGTGGTAGCCGGTGATGACGCCGTCCGTCTCCATCCGCCGCACTCGGTCCGCGACGGCCGGGGCTGACAACCGCACGCGACGGGACAACTCGTTGAAGGAGAGCCGGGCATCGGCCTGGACCTCGGCCAGGATGTGCCAGTCGACGCGGTCCACGCGAGCCACCTTCCGATCGTGAGCCCTCGGCTGATATTCGATCATGAACGCGAGGTCAGCGGGCTGGAACGGCACGCATCGGCCATTCCCGGCCCAGCGGCATACGGCCATATTGGAGGGTATAGACGAGGCACCCTTCACCACGATCATCGAACCCTTCCGCATCCACTCCGTCGAGCCCATGGCGATGACGACGCGCGCGCAACGGCGGGAGTACCTGCGGGCGGCGTCGAACAACCTCTTCACGCTGCGCGCCGAGCACGTCCTGATCGAGGTGCCGGCGTCGATGGATCTCGTCCGCCTCGCGATCCCGCGCCGCACCTACACGCAGAGCCACATCGACTACGTCATCGAGGTGTGTGAGCGGGTGGCGGCGGACGCGGGCAACCTGCCCGGCTACCGGATCACCTCGGAGCCGCCCGCCCTGCGCCACTTCACCGCTGCCTTCGAGCCGATCCGCTGAACCAGCCTGGTTCGCTGTATCCGATTCGATGTATTTGCGCGCCGCATGCGACGCGCCCATACATCGAATCGGGGACCCGATACCCTCCACACCATGGAGGACAAGGCCTCGCGGGGCCGTTTGGCTCGGCGACTGCTCCCTCGCGGCGCGGAGCCGGACCCGAGGTTCACGCTCGCCAACGAGCGGACCTTCCTGGCCTGGATCCGGACGGGGATGGCCCTCATCGCCGGAGGCACCGCGATCGAGGGGTTCCTCGCGCAGACCCTCGTGACCCCGATCCGGACGGTCTTCGTCATCTTGTTGTTGGTGCTGGGCATGGCGGTCAGCGTCGGCGCCGGCCTGCGGTGGCTGCGAGTGGAGCGTGCGATGCGCGAGCGTGCGCCGCTGCCCTTCCCGGTTTTGCTGCCCTTCCTGGCCGTGGGTAGCGCGATGGGCGCGGCCCTCGTGCTCGTCCTGGTCTTCACGGTGTGGCGCTGATGGCGCGGGGGACCACCTGGCACGTCCGCGACGATCCGGGTCTGCAGCCCGAGCGCACCGAACTCTCGTGGCAGCGGACCATGCTCAGCTTCCTGGGAGCGTCAATGCTGCTGCTCAGGTGGGTGGATTCACTCGGCGGCCTGGTCATCGCCATGGTCGTGGTGGCCAGCATCTCGTCGGCGTTCATCATGGTCCGCACCGGACGGCGGCTTCGGCACATCGCGCCGACCTTCCCCGATGTGCCGGCCACCCCCGCGATAGCGGAGGTGGCCATGCTCACCGGTCTGCAACTCCTGTTGGGCATCCTCGGGTTGTGGACGGTTCTCGCACACCTCTGATCCCCACGGCCCGCCGACGGCGGGCCCCGGATCGACTCATCCAGCTCTTCCCGTCAGGCGCGGACCGGTCACTCAGCCGGGCGGCCGATGCGGACGCGCCAGACCTCCGGCCCGTTCTCGAGGTAGTCCCAGGTGAACTGGTTCTTGTACTCCGCGTCGAACTGGTAGAACAGCGGCTTCGGATCGTGGTCGTTGACCAACTCGAAGCCGGCTCCGGGCGTCAACGCCTGGTAGGTGTCGAGGATCAGGGTGTGTCGCCGGGCTGGGGGCTCTGAGCGGACATCGAGCTTGGGATCGGTGGTCATGGCTTCTCCGTGGGGGTAGGGGCTTCGGTGGGTCGGGCACCGGACTCCGCTGGCAGTCTGGACAGGAAGTGCATGGCACCGTTGATGCGCTCGGCTTCCCGAGGATGCGCATCTCGCAAGATCCACCACGCGCGAGCCGCCAGCCGGTTGGCCTCATCCGGGTGTCCGGCTTGGCCCAGGGCCCGGAGCGTCTTGACGAGGACGTCGGTCAGGTCGACCACGATCTCGTCGACCCCGGTCATGGTCGGACTCGTCATGCCACTCCATTCTGCGATTAAGCACGGAAAGTGCCGTGTTAAACATCTGGAGCCTATCCCACAGATTCGCGGTGGCAAGCGGGCCCTCCAGTGCCGGGGAGCGACGTCCGACACTCACGACGGGGCTCTCCGGGCAGTGATGGCACCCGACAGCGGAGCTTGCCAGGGCAGCGCCGCATCGATCGAGATCCGCGCGTCGAGCAGTTCGACGACGTGGTCAGGAAGTGGTGAGACCCGGCGCGCGGCGAGGTCGACGCTCAGCTCGAGCGACTCGAGGGTGCTGGCCAGCACTCCGGTTGTCAGGTTTGCCAGGAAGTACATCTGGTGGACTGCCTTGCTGGACCGTCCGATGAGGCGCAGATGGCACGACAGGAGGTCACCGACGTGCACTTCGCGCAGATAGCGCAGGTGCTGCTCGATGGCCATGCTGGCGGCCCGGCCGGCGACCGCGTCAGCCTCCCCGAGGCCGACGGCCGCCATGGCGGTCCAGGCAGCCTCGTTGTAGAGCTCCAGGTAGCGCGCGATGTTCATGTGTCCGTTGGCGTCGGCGAAGTGCGCCGGCACGGTCCGCTCCAGAGCGCAGGGGAGGGATCGCACCTGCTCGAAGGTGGGTGGCGTGGTCACGGATCGATCCCCTCTCATGTGGCGGCACTGCCACTGGCAGCATGCCGCACGCCAGCGCGGTGCGGTCCTGACGTTCACTGATTGTCGTATGCCGCTGGGCTCAGGGAGCCTTCGCGGCCCGGACTGGCGCGGAGGTCGGGTTTCCTCCTCCGCCGCCGCCCTCGCGGGGCTCGGTAGGCTCCGCACGTGAGTACCGCCACGGGAGTGACCCGCACCGCCGCCAAACTGGCCGATGGTCGAGACATCATCTACTTCGACGACGTCACGGTCGGACGCACACCTCCAGTCGACACTCGACCGCTGGGAGACCGGGTCGAGGCGGGCGGGATGCGTCTCGATCTGCTCACGGGGGAGTGGGTGGCGGTGGCCAGTCACCGTCAGAACCGCACCTTCATGCCGCCGGCCAACGAATGCCCACTCTGCCCCACCGGGCGTGGCACGGTGCCGAGCGAGATTCCCGACGCCGACTACGACGTCGCCGTCTTCGAGAACCGCTTCCCTTCCTTCTCGACCGCGGCCGCGCTCCTCGGACCGGCGCCCGAGGACGAGCGCTTCAGCGTGGCACCGGCAAAGGGCCGCTGCGAGGTCGTCTGCTTCACCAGCGATCACGACGGTCAGTTCGCCGACCTGACCCCGGTCCGCGCGCGCACGGTCATCGAGGCCTGGGTCGACCGGACCCGCGAGCTCGCGCAGCTGGAGGGCGTCGAGTACGTCTTCTGTTTCGAGAACCGTGGACCCGAGATCGGCGTCACCCTGCACCACCCGCACGGTCAGATCTATGCCTATCCCTTCATCCCGGCGCGGTCGGCCACGATCCTGGCTCAGGCCCGAGCCCACCGCGCGCGCACCGGTCGACTGCTCGGTGCGGACATCCTTGCCGCAGAGCTCGCCGCGGGCGATCGGATCGTGCAGCGCGGTGAGCACTGGACCGTCTACGCGCCGTTCGCCGGCCGCTGGCCCGTCGAGGTGCACGTCGTGCCCAACCGAGACGTCCCCGACCTGATCGCCCTCACCGATGAGGAGCGGGCCGAATTGGCCGTGCTCTACCCCGACCTGCTGCGACGACTGGACCGCTTCTATGTCGCAGAGGACGGCGGCTCGGTGCGGCTGCCCTACATCGCAGGGTGGCACCAGGCGCCGATCCGCGAGGGCCGCGACGACTGGCGACTGCACCTGCAGATCGTGTCGGTGCTCCGCGCCCCGAGCCGGTTGAAATACCTCGCCGGTTCCGAGTCGGGTGTCGGTGCGTGGATCTCAGATGTCGCGCCGGAGCAGGTGGCGGCCCGGCTGCGGGAGGTCGGGGCATGACCACTGAGGTGCAGATCGGCGCCGAGCTCATGCAGCACTTCGCGGCTGCCTTCGGCGCGGCCGCCGATGGTGTCTGGTCGGCGCCTGGCCGGGTCAACCTCATCGGCGAGCACACCGACTACAACAGCGGTCTCTGCCTCCCCATCGCCATCCCGCGCCGCACCCACGTCGCGGTCCGCCGGCGCGACGATCGGACGGTGCGGCTGGCATCGCGCCAGTTGAACCAGGTCGTCACGGTTTCCCTCGACAAGGTCGGGCCGCTGCGGCCGGGTGGTTGGGGTGCCTACGTCGCAGGTGTCCTCTGGGCCCTGGAGCAGGCCGGTCACCGACTCGGCGGCGTCGACGTCCTGGTCGACGGCCGGGTCCCGCTCGGATCGGGGTTGTCCTCCTCGGCCGCCCTCGAGTGTTCGGTCGCGGTCGCGGTCGTCGACCTCTTCGAGCTCGAGGGACTCAGCGGCCCTGTGGGTCGACGAGCGCTTGCTGCTGCCTGCGTCCGGGCGGAGAACGAGATCGCCGGAGCGCCGACGGGTGGGATGGACCAGTCCGCCGCGCTCCTCGCGACCAGCGACACCGCGCTGCTGCTCGACTTCGACGGGGACCACGCACCCCAGCCCGTTCCCTTTGACCTCGCGGCGCACGGTCTGCAGTTGCTGGTCATGAACACCAGGGCCGCCCACTCGCTCGGGGATGGCCAGTACGGCAACCGCCGCGACGAGTGCGTTGCGGCAGCGGAGGCCCTGGGGGTCGACTCACTGCGCCACCTCCCCCTCGAGGGGCTGGAGGATCGGCTCGCCGTGCTGACCGATGACGTGCTCCGGCGTCGAGCCCGGCACGTCGTCACGGAGATCGGGCGCGTCACCCAGACCGTTGATGCTCTCCAGGCGGATGACTTCGCCCGGCTCACGAACCTGTTCGACCAGTCTCATGCCTCCATGCGCGATGACTTCGAGATCTCCTGCGCCGAGCTCGACGTGGCCGTCGACACGGCGCGGGGGGCCGGAGCGCTCGCGGCCCGGATGACGGGCGGTGGGTTCGGTGGCTCGGCCATCGCCATCGTCGAGAGTGGTCTGCTGGCGGACGTCCGTGCTGCGGTCGAGAAGGCGTTCATCGCCTCGTCGTTCCGTGAGCCGGAGTTGTTCGCCGTCACCGCCGATGCGGGGGCCACCCGCGACCTGTGACGTGGGCTCACCCAGCGCGGTCCTCGTGACGCCGTCCACCTCCGGCTTGGATGGAGGGGAGCCGCAGCACGAGGAGCTGTCCGGAGCCCGCGACGTGCCGGTCCCGTCCGAGCGTCGGGACCAGGGCGTC
>JBDTAU010000286.1:0-3436 GCA_039924465.1 Dermatophilaceae bacterium | reverse complement strand
CCGATTTTGTCGAGCGGCTCGTTGCCGTTGCCGCACTTGGGGGACTGAACGCACGACGGGCACCCTTGCTGGCACTCGCAGTCCGCGATGGCGTCGCGAGTCGCGCCGAGCCACTCGAGGGACTGGCGGTAGCCGCGCTTAGCAAAGCCGGCACCGCCGGGGTGGCCGTCATAGATGAGGATCGTGGGCAGCCCGGTGTCGGGGTGCTGGTCGGTCGAGACGCCGCCGATGTCCCACCGGTCCGCGGTGGCAAAGAGCGGCAGCATCCCGATGGCGGCGTGCTCGGCGGCGTGCGCGGCGCCCGGGATGTCCGTCACGTCGATCCCGACTGAGGCGAGCGCGTCCTCGGGAAGCGTCCACCACATCGCCTTGGTCGCGAGCGACCTCGCCGGCAGGTCGAGCGGGTGCTCGCCGATGACCTCGCCGCCGGGCAGCCGGCGCAGGAAGGAGGTGACCTGGCGTCGCACCGTCACGTGGCCGAAGGAGGCTCGCAGGGGCCCCCAATCGCGGTGCTCCAGCTCCCGGACGATCTCGAACTCGCTCACCGACTGGGCGTGGGTCGTCCAACCCGGGTCGCCGCGCACCGCCGTGGCCGCGTGGTCCTCGAGGTCGAGCTCGGTGATGACCCACGTCTGCCCCTGGTGGACGTGGACGGCGCCGGTGTGGACCTGCGCGTGCGCCGACGCGTCATCGACGGTCCCGATGACCCGACCGGTCCGGGTCTCGACGATCCGCACCGGCTCCCCGGCGCCGCGCAGTGAGAGGTGGTCGGACGGTCGGTCAGGCCGGGCCCAGTACCAACCCTTCGGCCGTCGCTTGAGGATGTCCTTGGCGACCAGAGCCTCCAGGAGGGCCGGCGTCTGCGGGCCAAAGATCGCGAAATCGCCTGGCGTGAGGGGCAGCTCGGCCGCAGCAGCCGCGAGGTGCGGTCCGAGGACGTGCGGGTTGTCCGGGTCGACGACCGTCGCCTCCACGCCCCGGCCGAAGATCGACTCCGGGTGGTGCACGACGAACGTGTCGAGCGGGTCGTCGGCCGCAACAAAGATCGCCAGCGACCGATCCCCGGTGCGCCCGGCCCGTCCCGCCTGCTGCCAGAGGGAGGCCAACGTGCCGGGCCAGCCAGCGAGGATCACCGCGTCGAGGCCACTGACGTCGATGCCGAGCTCGAGCGCATTCGTTGCTGCCAAGCCACGTAATTGCCTGGTGCGCAGGGCCTTCTCGAGTTCCCGCCGCTCCTCGGGGAGGTAACCCCCGCGGTATGCCGCTGTGCTCGCTTCCAGGGTGACCGGTAGTCGCTCGCGAGCGATCTTCGCGACGATCTCGACCCCGGCACGGGACCGGGCGAAGGCCACGGTCTGCACGTCCTCACGCACGCACCCGGCGAGCAGGTCACCGGTCTCGGTCAGGGCGCTGGTCCGCTTCGGCTGGCCGTCCGTGTCGGTGATGAGTGGCGGCTCCCAGAGGGCGAAGGTCATCGCCCCGCGTGGAGAGCCGTCGCGGGTGACTGAGGCGAGCGGCATACCGAGAAGTCGTGACGCGTGCTCCTCGGGCTCAGCCACAGTGGCGGAGGCGAAGACGAAGGTGGGGGTTGACTTGTAGCGCAAGGCGATTCGTCGCAGGCGTCGGATCACCGCGGCCATGTGAGCACCGAAGACGCCCTTGTAGACGTGGCACTCGTCGACGATGACGTAGCTCAGGGAGCGCAGGAAGGGACTCCAGCGCTCGTGACCGGGCAGCAGGGAGTGGTGCAGCAGGTCGGGGTTGGTCAGCACGAGATTGGCGTGCTCACGGACCCACCGCCGCTCGTCGGTGGGGGTGTCGCCGTCGTAGGTGGCGGCCCGCACGCCGGGCAGGGCGAGCCCGTCGACCCGGGCGAGTTGGTCGGCGGCGAGGGCTTTGGTGGGGGAAAGGTAGATGGCACCAGCGCCCCGCCCGTTCGGGGCGCTGGTGCCCTCGATGAGATCGGTGAGCAGGGGCATGAGGTAGCCCAGGCTCTTGCCCGAGGCGGTGCCCGTGGACACGACGACGTGTTTCCCGGCGTGGGCCAACTCGGCGACCTCGACCTGGTGGCTCCAGGGGGCGCTGATTCCGGACCCGGTGAGAGCCCCGTGCAGGGTCGGGGCAATCCATTCGGGCCAGTCGGCAGCCTGCTCGAGCCGCTCGGGCACCTCGTGGACGTGCAGCAGTCGCTCGGGATGGTCCCCGGCCAGGTGGTGGAGCAGGGCAACCGGGTCGAAGCCGGCAGGCTCCTGGTCCGGCTCGCGGCGGCTGGCCCGAGACCGGGTCAGGCGGTCCTCCATGTCCATTGCAGCAACCTATGCCCGTCACGGTACGGTTGCAGACGCGGGCAACAGGGTACTGCGTCAACAGGGGCCGCAGGGCCTACGCGATCAGGGAAATTGGAGGGCTGCAGGTGGATCTCTCCATCAGGCGCACCGAGCACGGTGATCGGACCATTGTCCGCATGGGCGGCGAGATCGACGTCTATACCGCGTCTCTCGTTCGGGAGTCGCTCGAGGACCAGTTGGGGCAAGGACGAATCCACCTCATTCTCGACCTGAGCGACGTGACTTTTCTGGACTCGACTGGCCTCGGGGTCCTGGTCGGACGACTCAAGCGAGCCCGGGCCCTCGGCGGGTCGCTGCGGCTCGTGGCCTCGGACGAGCGGGTCCTGCGGGTTTTTGCCATCACCGGCCTCGACAAGATCTTTGAGATCCATGCCGACCTCGACACGGCCCTGCGGGTCGCCGACGAGCCGGCTGTCGACTCGGCTGATGGGGCGGTGGCGACGGGCCCGGAAGAGCCTCGCGCCAACTGATGGTGGTCGCATGAGCCCGCCACCCCGGGCTGACCCGCTCCTCATCGAGGCGTTGCGGCGCGACCTCCTCGCGGCTACCTTCACCGTGGACGGGATCGCCGCGCGGCTGGGGCCGGTGGCGTCGGCGGCTCTACAGCGGGAGCAGCTGGTGCCGGCGCTGCTGGCCACGGACGGCACCGCTGACCCGTGCGGCATTCTGGTGCGGTTCTTCACCCTCGGGCAACCGATGGCGTCGGGGTCCGTCGAGCGGGCACTGCCCTCGCTCGGTCTGGCCGGGGCGCACGAGCTGGGCCTGGTCCAGCCGGCCATTGGAGGCCACTCGACTTCAGGTGAAGGCCACTCGACCGGGGATAGAGGCCACTCGACCGGGGACGGGGGCCACTCGACCGGAGACGGGGGCCACTCGACCGGGGACGGGGGCCAGGTTGGTGCAACCTGCGACCTGCGGCCCTACGCGGACGAGAGCCATGACTGGTGGGTCGCGTCCGACTTGTCCGATGTGGCGACCGGTCAGCCGCTCGCCACTGATCACGTCCTCGGGATCGGCGGCGCCTCGACGACCTTGGCCTCGTGGACGATCAGGCGCCCGGTCGGTCGGGCCCTCGACCTCGGGACCGG
>JBDTAU010000285.1:0-3963 GCA_039924465.1 Dermatophilaceae bacterium | reverse complement strand
TGCTGGAAGTCCCCCCACGGCCGCTCCGCGACGAAGATGTCGTCGGTCGGGTTCCGGGTCCCCCGGTCGTACTCATCGAGTGAGTGTGTCGGCTCGCCGTCATGACGCTTCTGTGGCACCTGCTGTGACACCTTTTGCGGCACCTGCTGTGTTCCCGTGGTCTCATGATCGGTCATGGGCTCCCCTTTGGTCTCTGGTCGCCCAGTCTGCCGCACGATCGGGCCTTGATCGGCCAGGGAAGCCACGAAGGTCCATCCAGGACCACCGCGGAGTCACCATGAACGACCCGAGCCGCCCCGTCCGCGAAGTTGCCGCACGGCAGGACGGACGTCGGCGAGGTAGACCGCCGCGCCCATGAAGGCCAGCAGGCCAAAGAGGTTGAGCACGTTGAAGACCGTGACGATGCCAACGGCGAGGCAGGCTCCGAGGAGGAGCAGCCAGAAGGTGCGGGTGCGCTTGCCGGCCGCGGCATAGACCGCCTCGGGGTGACGCAGGGCGTCGACGAAGGCGAACACCTCCATGGCCAGCGCGATCGCGCCGAGGGCGAGAAGCACGTAATTCTGGAACAATCCGAACGAACCCATGTGCCCAGCCTAACCGCCGAGACGGTCCGGAACGGCCATCAGACGTCGACGACGAGGGTGACCGGTCCGTCGTTGGTCAGCGACACCGACATCATCGCGCCGAAGCGGCCGGTGGCCACCTCGATGCCGCGTTCCTGCAGGGCCGCCACGACCGCCTCGATGACGGGCTCCGCGAGCGGGCCGGGTGCAGCAGCCCCCCACGACGGGCGCCGGCCCTTGCGCGTGTCCGCATAGAGCGTGAACTGGCTGACGACCAGCACCGGCGCCCCCGTGTCGACGACGCTCATCTCATCGCGCAGGATGCGCAGCTCGGCGATCTTGCGGGCCATCTGCTCCACCTGCTCCGGGCCGTCGTCATGGGAGACCCCGATGAGGGCGAGCAGTCCGGGCCGGTCGATCTCGCCGACGACCTGCCCCTCGACCTCGACCCGAGCGTGCGTGACCCGCTGCAGGACGGCGCGCACGTCAGACGCCGACGGCGACGACCGACCCGACCGGCTGGCCGTGCCCGAGGACGGGCTGGTCCTCGAGGGCGGCGAGCGCCGCCTCGCCGGTGACGCCGAGGCGTCGAAGCACCGCGGCAAGTAGCACCGTTCTGGCCCGGGCCCCACCGTCGGCGACCTTGACGGCGACGCCGCGTCCGTCAGCCAGCCCAACGGCATACACCGCTTCGGCTCCGTCCTTGGCCACGAGCCCGTCGACACCGCGGATCAAGGCGGTGACGTCCCGCCGGGTCCCGCCGAGGTATTCGGGGTGCGAGCGGATCGCTCCCGCGATCTTCGCCTCCGGTCCGTCGCTCGCGGCCGCGAGCCGTCCGAAGGCGCGAGCCAGGCCGACCAGGGGCACCGCATGAATGGGCGCGCCGCACCCGTCGATGGCGATGGCGCTGATCTCGGAGCTGGTGAGGTCACGCACGGTCTCGGCGACGGCCAGCTGCAGGGGGTGCTCCGGTTCGCGGTAGGTCGAGAGGTCCCACCCGTTGACCAGGCAGGTCGCGAGCATCGACGCGTGCTTGCCGGAGCAGTTCTGCGAGATCGACTGCTTCGGGAGCCCCGCCGCGATCCACGCGATCCGCGACTGTTCGTCGTAGGGGTAGTCGGGCGTGTTCTGCAGGTCCGCCTCGGTGAGGCCCGCGTCAGCGAGGATCTGGCGCGCGGTGGCGATGTGGAAGTCCTCACCGGAGTGGCTCGAGCAGCCGAGGGCGAGTTGCGGCCCCTCGGTCGCGAGTCCGCTGCGCACCATCGCGAGCGCCTGCAGGGGCTTGCTCGACGAGCGGGGGAAGATCGGCCCGGTCGCGTCCCCGATCTGGAAGTCGATGCTGCCGTCGGGGTTCGTCACGACGGCCGTGCCGTGATGGACGCACTCGACGAAGCCAGAGCGCACCACGTGCGCGATGACGGGCGCCTGAGTCAGCGCGCTGGAGACGGGGCGGGCGGAGTTGTCGGACACAAGGATTCAGTATGCCGCAGAGCTGGCTTCTCGAGGCCAGGCACCGAGCGAGCGGGGACGGCAGCAGGGCCGCCACCTGAAAGGTGACGACCCTGCTGGTTGTCCTGCGCGAAAGGGGTTTCGCTCAGTTGCTGGTCGAGGCCGTGGTGGCCTTCTTGGCCGGCGTCTTCTTGGCCGGGGCAGTCTTGGCGGCCGGCTTCGTGTCGGCAGCCTTCTTGGCCGGGGCCTTCTTGGCCGCCGGCTTGCGGGCCGGGGCCTTCTTGGCCGGGGCCGGAGCGGCGGCGGCCTGGATGCGATCGGCCGACTTCTCGAGCTGGCTCTTCACCGCAGTGGTGTCGTCACTGACGACATCGCGCAGCGTCTGGGCCACCTTCTCGCCCTCGGTGGCAGTGGTCTTGGCGACCTTGCGACCCCGGGCGATGGCCTCGTCGGACTGCTTCGCGAGGTCATCCACAGCCTTGTCGCTGTCAGCACGCAACTCGGCCATCCGCTTCTCGCCGCGGACGGCAGCAGCCTCGTACTGCTCCTTGGCGGTGTTCGCGAAAGCGATTCCCTGCTCGAGCACGTTCGCCGGCAGCTCCTGCGCCTGGGTGGCGAAGTTCTCCGCGAAGTTCGTGGCAAGCTCCTGGAACTCAGCAGCCATCTTCTGCAGGTCGGCAAAGCGCTCCTGGACGTCGGACTGGAACTCGTTGCGACCCTTCTCGGCACCCTTGCGCAGGTCCTTGGCGGAGGTCTTCTTCGCCTTCGACTCGAACTGCTCGGCCGCGGACCGGACTGTGTCGAAGGCCATGTCGGCGGCACCGACAGCGGCATAGAACGGGGTCAGGTCAATGAGGTAGTCAGGAACCTTGCCGTCGAGCTGGTCGCGCACGTCGGCAACCGCTGCGCGGGCCTGCTTCCGGGCGTCCTTGACAGCCTTGCTGATCTTCTGGTTGGGGCTCATGTCACTTCTCCTTCGTGGGGATATCGGTGATATCGGTGGTTTCAGGGGTCTTCCCAGTGGTCCTGGGGGACGAGGGTCGGGTCCGGGTCTTGGCCCGGGCGGCGGATGCCGGGACGGAGGTGGGGCCCTCCATCGGGGCGGCCTCACCGCCGACGAACGACTGGTAGATGTCGACGAGTACTGCTTGCTGTCGGTCCGTCAGGGCCGGGTCAGCCGCGATGGCACTCAGGACATCCATGCCGGTGGTGGGGCTCGGCTCAGGCACGATCCGCTCGTCGAGGATTCCCGCCCGGACGTAGAGCGACTCCGCCGAAAGCTGCAGGCCGTGGGCGATCTGTTGCAGGATGTCTGCGCTCGGCCTCTTGAGGCCTCTCTCGATCTGCGACAGGTAGGGGTTGGAGATGCCAGCGACCTCGGCGAGCTGCCGCAGGGACATCTGGGCGTTCTGGCGCTGTTCGCGCAGGTACGCCCCGAGGTCCGGGATTGGAAGCTTGCTCATGGCTTCATTATGCTAGCTAAAGCAAGCAGAATGCAAACTGTAGGCAGCGTGATGCTGGCCACATGGTCACCTCAGGCGGCGATCCTTGACGGCGAGCAGGGCTCGGGCCTCTGTCGTCGACAGCGGCGGACGCTGCATGAGCGTGGCCAATTGCGCTGCGCGAGAGACGAGTTCGCTGTTGTGCGCAACTGGTTGCCCCTTGGCAAAGACGAGGTTGTCCTCCATCCCGACTCTCAGGTGCCCGCCTGCGGCGAGCGCCGTCGCGGCGATCGGGAGGTGCGTTCTCCCGATCCCGGTCGCCGACCAGCTGGTGACTTCAGGGGGCAGCACGGCGAGCCCGGCCAGCAGGGTGGCGGGGGTTCCGGGCATCGCTCCGGGCACTCCCAGGACGAAGTCGACATGCACCTGGCCGCCATAGGGCAGCCCACACTCGTCGATGAGTCGTCGCAGCGCGTGGACGTGACCGAGCTCGAACAACTCGAACTCGG